>NZ_JALBGW010000302.1:0-2169 GCF_023006485.1 Neorhizobium sp. BETTINA12A | reverse complement strand
ATCCTTGCCGTTTCCAATCCGCGCCGGCTGCTGGCACTCGCGGCCGCCCGTTTCTACGGTGCGCAGCCGGAAACCATGGTTGCGGTCACGGGCACCGCCGGCAAGACCTCCGTCGCCTCCTTCACCCGCCAGATCTGGGCGCATGCCGGCCATGCCGCGGCTCAGATCGGCACGACCGGCGTCGTTTCGCCCACCCGCAACGACTACGGAACGCTGACCACGCCGGATCCGGTCGAGCTGCAGAAGCTGCTGGCGGAACTGGCTGCCGAAGGCGTTACCCATGCCGCCATAGAAGCTTCCAGCCATGGCCTAGACCAGAGCCGGATCGACGGCGTGCGTCTTGCGGCTGCCGGTTTTACCAATCTCGGCCGCGACCATATGGACTACCATCCGACCGTCGAGAGCTACATGGCCGCAAAGATGCGGCTTTTCGATACGCTGATGCCGAAGGGCTCGCCCGTCGTCATCTTCGCCGACGATCCCTGGTCGGAGGAGGCGATGCGGGTCGCGACGGTGGCCGACCTGGATGTTCGCACGGTCGGTCGTCGGGGTGATTATCTCTGCCTGAAGCGGGTCGAGCATTTCCGTCACAAGCAGACGGCCGAAATTCACGTCGGCGAGCAGATTTTCGAAGTCGATATTCCGCTCGCGGGCGATTTCCAGGTGTCGAACGCGCTGGTCGCGGCGGGGCTTGCCATGTCGACTGGGGTTCCGGCCGCCGTTGCCATGGCCGCCCTTGAAAAGCTGGTCGGCGCCTCGGGTCGTCTCGAACTGGTTGGCCAGACAAAAGACGGCGCACTGGCCTACGTGGATTATGCCCACAAACCGGACGCATTGGAAAACGTGCTGGCATCCGTCCGCCCCTTCACGACCGGCCGCGTCATCGTGGTGTTCGGCTGCGGCGGCGACCGCGACAAGGGCAAACGGCCGATCATGGGCGACGTGGCGACGCGGCTTGCCGATATCGTCATCGTAACCGACGACAATCCGCGTTCCGAAATTCCCGAAGTGATCCGCTCCGAGATCATGGCGGCCGCTCCGGGCGCCGTCGAGATCGGTGATCGGGCCAATGCGATCCGCGAGGCGGTTGGCATGCTGCAGTCGGGCGACACATTGATTGTTGCGGGCAAGGGCCATGAGGAAGGCCAGACGATCGGCACCACGGTCCTGCCGTTCTCCGATCACGTCGAAGTCCGCAAGGCATTGCAGGAGCTGAAATCGTGACCTGGCTATGGACATCCGAGGATTTGACCGCTGCCATGGGCGGTCGCCCGATTGGTTCGCTTCCGGCGGGCATTACCGGCATTTCGATCGACAGCCGTTCGATTGGGCCGGGAGAAGCCTTCTTCGCCATCAGGGGCGACCGGGTCGACGGCCATGATTATGCAAGCCTGGCGGTCGCCAACGGTGCGACGCTGATCGTCGTCAACGAATCGAAATTGCCGGCGCTCGGCAAGCTGAGCGTGCCGATGATCGTCGTCGAAGACGTGCTTGCCGCGCTCGGGAAACTGGCGCTTGTTGCGCGTGCGCGCAGCCGGGCACGCATCGTCGCCATCACCGGTTCGGTCGGCAAGACGACCACCAAGGAAATGCTGCGCCACGCACTTGTACCGTCCGGCAAGGTGCATGCGGCGGTCGCCTCCTTCAACAACCACTGGGGCGTGCCGCTGACGCTCGCCCGCATGCCTGCCGATTGCGACTTCGGCGTCTTCGAGATCGGCATGAACCATCCCGACGAAATCCGTCCGTTGGTCAAGATGGTGCGCCCGCATGTGGCGATGATCACCACGATCGCCGCGGCCCATCTCGGCCATTTCAAGAATCTCGAGGAGATTGCCGCCGCCAAGGCCGAGATCTTTGAAGGTCTGGAGCCCGGCGGTTCGGCGATCCTCAATCGCGACATCAAGCAGTTCGGCTTTCTTCAGAAAAAGGCGCAGGAGGCGGGTGTCTCGCACATCCACACTTTCGGCCAGCATGCCAAGGCGGATTTCCGGCTGGCGGACTTTGAAGGCAACGGGGAAAACTCGGTCGTCTGGGCGGTGCTGAACGGCGAGACGTCTGAAGTCCATATCGGCGCCCCCGGCCGGCATATCGCCGAAAACGCCATGGCGGTTCTCGGCGCTTGCCTGCTGGTCGGCGCGGACATGGCCGGCGCCATAGCGGCGCTTG
>NZ_JALBGW010000301.1:0-2178 GCF_023006485.1 Neorhizobium sp. BETTINA12A | reverse complement strand
CTCGGCGAGGCGACGGTGACGCGGGCGACCGTGCTCCTGGCATCCGGCACTGCCGGCCATGGGCAGGCGCTCGGCACGTCTAAGGACAATGTCCGGCTTGCAGCCATTTTCGACGCGCTCTGGCAGGAGGCCGGCACGCGCGATTTCGTGGAGACCACGCTGCTCGCGCCCATCGAGGCCCGCATCGCGGCGGAGGACAAACAAAAAGCGGAGGAGACGGCGGCGACTCGCGTCGATTTCTTCACCATGGTACGGGGGGACGACTGATGAACATCAAGACGCAAGCGCTTTCCGGCGGGTTCGGGGAGCCGGTTTTCGAATCCCAGGGCGTGTTCCGCATGCTGATGGACGGCATGGCCCGTCCGGGAACGATCCGCACCGTCGGACCGGATGTCGGTCAGCCCGAGCCGCTTGGAGGAGCAGCCGGGGCGATCGCCGTGACGCTGTGCGACCATGAAACGCCCGTCTGGCTGAGCGCCGGCCTTGCCAAATCGGCCACCGGCGAATGGATCGGTTTCCATACCGGAGCGCCGATCACCCGCGAAAAGGCGGAGGCCCGCTTCGCCTTCGTTGAAGCCGGCGCGACGCTTGCCTCGTTCGGCCTGTTTTCGGCCGGCACCCAGGAATATCCGGACCGTTCGACGACGCTGGTCATCGAAGTCGCAGCACTTGGCGAAGGCCTGCCGCTGACGCTGACCGGTCCCGGCATTCCGCATGCAACGACCGTCATGGTGAAGGGTCTTCCGGAAGTGTTTCCACGGCTTTGGGCCGACAACCGGGCGCTCTTCCCGCGCGGCGTCGATGTCATCCTGACGGCCGGCAAGAGCCTGCTGTGCCTGCCGCGGACGGTACGGATCGCAACGCAATGAACGGATATCTGACTTTTTAGCCTTGGGGCCGCCTGCTCGGGGCAGCCGCTGGGGCCGAACGACCAAAACCCTTCCCGCGTCTTCCATGGAATGCCGGTGATGGCCAGGAGAATGAACCATGTATGTTGCCGTCAAGGGTGGCGAGGCCGCCATCAACAACGCTCACCGGCTGCTGGCCGACCGGCGTCGGGGCGATCGCTCGCTCCCTTCCGTCACCATCGAGCAGATCGTCGAGCAACTGGGCCTCGCCGTCGACCGGGTGATGGCCGAGGCCTCGCTTTTCGACCGGGCGCTCGCGGCGCTTGCTGTCCGCCAGTCGCGCGGCGACATGATCGAGGCGATCTTCCTGCTGCGCGCCTATCGCACCACGCTGCCGCGCTTCGGTTCCTCCGTTCCGGTCGATACGGCCGCCATGAAGGTCGAGCGGCGCGTGTCGGCGACCTACAAGGACCTGCCGGGCGGCCAGCTTCTCGGCCCGACATTCGACTATACCCACAGGCTGCTTGACCCTTCGCTGCTCACCGACGAACCGGTCGATGAGCCGGAGCGCCGCGATACGCCGGAAGAGCACATCATGCGGGTTTCGGACATTCTCGCCCATGAAGGCCTGATCGAACCGGACGGCGAGTTTTCCGAGGACCATCAGGCCGGCGACATCACCCGCGAGCCGATGGAATTCCCGATGAGCCGCGATCTGCGCCTGCAGGCGCTCGCCCGTGGTGACGAAGGTTTCCTCTTGGCGCTCGGTTATTCCACCCAGCGCGGTTACGGCCGCAACCACCCGTTCGTCGGCGAAATCCGCATTGGCGAAGTGGAAATCGAGATCGAAGTCGCGGAGCTCGGCTTTGCCGTTTCGCTCGGCCGCATCCAGGTCACCGAATGTCAGATGGTCAATCAGTTCAAGGGTTCGTCCAAGGCACCGCCGCAGTTCACCCGCGGTTACGGCCTGGTCTTCGGCCAGAGCGAGCGCAAGGCGATGTCGATGTCGCTGGTCGACCGGGCGCTGCGTGCGGAAGAGTTGGGCGAGGATATTACCGCGCCGGCGCAGGACGAGGAATTTGTGATCTCGCATTCGGACAACGTCCAGGCGACCGGTTTTGTCGAGCACCTGAAACTGCCGCATTACGTCGACTTCCAGGCCGAGCTTGCGCTGGTGCGTAGGATGCGCTCGGACATCGAGGCGGCGCGCAATGGCGGCAATGGCGTTAAGGGCGGCCTGCAGGAGGCCGCCGAATGACCGTGATGCCGGTCCGGCCGCAGTTCAGTGGCGGCTCAATCGCCTCCGCCGTCACCATCGCAGGCGCCGCCC
>NZ_JALBGW010000300.1:0-2189 GCF_023006485.1 Neorhizobium sp. BETTINA12A | reverse complement strand
GTAGAACGAAAGTCGTCGTCGCCAGCAGCGCCGCCGCCCTCGTTCAGTGAGCGGGTTATAGATCCCACCACACTTTGAAGTCAACAGCATTGATTCAGAAATCTTGAGAAATCGTATAAATAGTTGTTTTCACAGGATAATCGTGGATTTCTGGGAATCCCGGGGCGTTAATAATCGTTAACCACTCTCTATAAGGAGCTCTTCATCGACCGTGGAACCGAGATACTCGTGAAAACCGCCATTCCTTCCATTCTTGTGCCGCTGCGGCAAAACATGCGATAGCAGAATGCCCCCGAAACTCTCTGGAAAGTGGTCCCCGTGCGCGTTCTCTCCGATGCCTTCATTCCCGAATTGCCGAACCCCTATCGCGGCAAGGTACGCGAGAACTACGATCTGCCGGACGGCAGCCGCATCATCATCGCAACCGATCGCCTCAGCGCTTTCGATCGCATCCTGACCGCAATCCCCGACAAGGGGCATGTCCTGACCCAGACCGCGCGTTACTGGTTCGAGGCGACAAAGGACATCTGCCCCAACCATGTGATCGCCTATCCGGATCCGAATGTGGTAGTCGGCAAGCGGCTCGACATCCTGCCCGTCGAGATCGTCGTGCGCGGTTATCTCGCCGGCACCACCGGCACGTCGCTGCTCACCCTCTATAAGAAGGGAGAGCGGACCATGTACGGGCTGGATCTTCCGGACGGCCTCAAGGACAATCAAATCCTGCCCGCCCCGGTCATCACGCCGACCAGCAAGGCCTTCGATGGCGGCCACGACGAACCCCTGACGCCCAGCGAGATCGTCGAGCAGGGACTTCTGACCGCCGAACAATGGGCGACCCTCTCCCGTTATGCGCTGGCACTTTTTGCGCGCGGCCAGCAACTGGCGGCGGAACGCGGCCTGATTCTCGTCGATACCAAATACGAGTTCGGCACCGATGCCGAGGGCACCATCATCCTTGCCGACGAGATCCATACGCCGGACAGCAGCCGCTACTGGATCGCCGACAGTTATAGTGAGGCCTTCCGCAACGGCACGCGGCCGAAGAGTTTTGACAAGGATTTCATCCGCGCCTGGGTGGTCGAACGTTGCGACCCTTATAAGGATGAGATCCCCGCGATCCCGGCCGAGCTCGTCGAGGAGACCGCCAAGGTCTACCGCACGGCATACGAGACGATCACCGGCGAGACCTTTGTGCCCGATACCAGCGGCGCGACCGTGCTCGACCGTATCCGCCAGAACCTGGCGCCCTATTTTACCGCGCGTTGAACAATGGGCCGGAAAATCGATCCGGCATTATGAAGAGGATAGAGTGCGCAGACCGAGACGCAAGGCGGAAGAAACCCGCGGAGATATCCTCAACACGGCGGAGACGCTTTTCCGTGAACGGGGGATTGCCAAGTGTTCGATCGCCGACGTCGCCCAGGCGCTGCACATGTCGCCCGCCAACATCTTCAAGCATTTCCATTCCAAGGCATCGCTGGCGGACGCTATCTGCGACCGGCATATCAGCCGCATGATCGGCCGGTTCGAGACGCTTGACGAGCCGGCCCCGGCGCCCGAGCGGCTGGCAATCGTCGTGCGCAAATTGATGGAGGCGCATCTCCAGGACCTCCGCGACAATCCCTTTCTGTTCGAGATGATCTTCCTGATGTCGGAAGCCGATCTTCCGAGCGGTCAGCATTACCGGCGGCTGATCGAGAACCTGTTTGCCGATCTGATCCGGCAGGGTGTCGAAAGCGGCGCCTACAAATGTACCGACCCCCAGGCGATCAGCCAGCACGTGGCGGCGGCCTTTGCGAGCGTGCTGCATCCGGTCCTTTTGGCCAAGGCTGGCGAGGCGGAATTGCATGACCGATGTGACGGGCTTGCCAGACTTGTGAATGCTGCGCTGCAAAATCCGCTTGCAAAGTGACGGTTTTATATTTACGTCACTTTCCCGAAGGTAGAACACCGGTCGAAATCCCCTTCTCGACCAGCCTTGTTCCGACCGCTTAGGACGGGTTAATCTCCCCCCGACTTCTGCCCCGGCATATTCCGTCTGCCGTGGCGATTGCCAGCCGCTTTGCCTTGGATGACACCATGACCGGACGCAAACTGATACTTTCCCTGTTTCTTTCCGCGGCGCTTGCAGCCTGCAGCGACTCGGGCCAAAAGCCGGCTGGCAGCGGCGCGGCAGGCGGTGCCCC
>NZ_JALBGW010000002.1:0-149126 GCF_023006485.1 Neorhizobium sp. BETTINA12A | reverse complement strand
CAGGAGACCGCGGCGGAAGGCGGCTTCGGGCTGAGCGGCCACTGGGACTTCATCTCGGTCGGCGCCGATCTTTCGGACATGGCGGCGGTCGTGACGCCGGGCGCGCTGATCAAGGCCGATGTCGGGACGCTGGTCGACGGCTATTCCTCGGACGGCGCACGCACCTTCACCCATGGCCTTGCATCGCCACTGTCGCGCGAAATCTTCAAAGCGCTGGAAAACGCTTTTGCAGCCGGGCTCGATGAACTTCGTCCCGGCAATATGTTCGGCGCGGTGCATGCGGCCATGCTCGCCTCGATGCGCAAGGACGGCTTCGCAGACTATGATCGTGGCCATTTCGGCCATTCGGTCGGCGGCAGCGTCGGCATCGAGGAATGGCCGTTCTTCTCCGCCGGCAATCCGGAAGTCATCCAGCCGGACATGGTGGTGGCGCTGGAGACGCCGTTCTACGGGCAGGGCATCGGCGCGCTGATGATCGAGGATCAGTTCCTGATCACCGAAACGGGAGCCGAATGCATGAACACGCTGCCGCGGACATTGCGCGATCTTTCGGCAGAATAGAGCAGACGAGTAAACCGACGTTGAACCTTTGGCGCCGGTCCTGTATCGGTGTCACATCCGCGGCGGGGACGCCGGGGAAAGGACACGGGCGAGGCGGAATTTCGATCTTCGATGCTGACGAAAAAGGGAAAATACGGACTGAAGGCGCTTGTCCACCTTGCGCAGCTTGAACCCGGCAAGACCGCCTTCGTCAGCGACATCGCCCAACAGAACAATATTTCCAAGAAATTCCTCGATGCGATCCTGCTCGAACTGCGCAAGGGCGGCATGCTGCGCTCGAAAAAAGGGCCTGGCGGCGGTTATGCGCTGTCCAAGCCGGCGTCGCAGATCTATGTCGGCCAGGCGGTCCGCATCCTGGACGGTCCGCTGGCGCCGATCCGCTGCGCCAGCAAGACGGCGTTCGAGCCCTGCGACGATTGCGACCACCCGGAAGACTGTCAGATCCGCCATTCGATGACGGAAGTGCGTGACGCGATCGCTGCGGTCCTCGACAACATGACGCTGGAACAGATGGTCGCCAAACGCTCGAGCGGCGTTCTCGACGACGCGCAGGCCGGCAGCAAATAGAATTCAACCGGTTCGCGTGACGCCGCCGCAAACTGCTGCGCCTTTTTGCGCAGCAGTCCTTCAGAACTGTCCGTTCGGCCGCGGGACGTTGCCGTTCAGGTGAAAATCGCCGATCGCGTGATGTTTCCAGCGTACCGGATCGTGCACCGTATGGGTGCGGGCATTGCGCCAGTGGCGGTCGAGGTTCAGGTCCTCCTTGGTCGCAGAAGTTCCGGCAAGTTCGAACAGACCGTTGGTCGCGTCGAGTGCTGCCTCCGTCGTCAGGATCTTTGCGGCAGCGACGGAGAGCGAGGCCTCGATCGCAGTCTCCGAGGACGGGTTGATCTGGGCGACATCGACCTTGCGGCCGGCTCGTTCCAGAACCGCGCTCGCGGCTTCCAGTTTGACAGCGATCGAGCCGGTCCGCGCAATGGTCAGCGGATCGGCACTTGCCGTCTCGATGCCGACATTGCGGATGCCTCGGGATTTGCTGCGCACGAAGCCGACCATGTCGGCAAAGGCGGCGCGTGCAATCCCCAGGTCGACGGCGGCATGCAGCAGCTGGCCAAGCGAGCCGAGTGGCGCATGCCGTTCGAAACTCCGATAGTAGCTGATGACTGAATCCGGAGAAACGTAGACGTTGTCGATCAGCACGGTGCCGCTGGCCGTGGTGCGCTGGCCGAACCCGTCCCAATCGTCGACGATCGTCAGCCCTTCCGCATCGCGCGGCACGATCGCCATGACCGCTTTGCCTTCGGGATCGAGACCGAAGATGGCCACCCAATCGGCAAACAGCGCGCCCGTCGAATAATATTTGCGGCCGGTAATACGATAGCCGACGCCTTCCGGCACAAGCCGGGTTTCGATATCGCCCGCAGCCTTCGTTCCGGACTCGGCAAGGGCATTGCCGAAATGCTCGCCGGCGAGCGCCCGCCCGAAGAAATATTTCTTCTGCTCCTCGTTGCCGGAAAGGCGTAAAGCTTCGAGAATCGAGAAATGGTTCTGCGGGATCTGCCCGACGGACGCATCGGCCTCCGACAGAATGGCGATCACCTCCGCCAGGAAGGCATTCGAAATGTCGGCGCCGCCATATTCGGCGGGCACGGTTATTCCCAGCAGGCCTGACTGGGCGACCAGTTCCATCTCGTCATGCGGAAGCAGTCGCTGCCGGTCGCGGTGGCTCGACCCTTCGGCAATCCGCGCCGAAAGCCCCTTTGCCACCTCGATCGCCTGGTCCTCTGTCGCGAGGTACGGAGCCACTGCTCTGATCTTTCCTGCCAAATGGAAAACCCTGCTCATGTGCGCCTCCCGGATCAAGTCCGTCATTGAGCCACGCCACGGAGGGCGGGAGAAGGAATAAAGCTTTAATTGCACGCGTCGGACGAACTGAATTTTCTCTTTTTGGTGGCCGAAGAGAGAGTTTTGCGGATTGTCACGCCAAGTTGAGCGGAAGGAGAGAGAATTTCTCCGGGACGATGCAATCGGCGCAACAACGTTGCTTAGCATGTGAAACGGGAATGCCTACTTTAAGCCGATCAGCCGTTTCTCACCCCACAAGAGCGTCGTCCCATGGCAAGATCACTCCACCTTACCGCCTTCATGCGTCCCGTCAGCCTGCATACCGGCGCCTGGCGATATCCCGGCGCCTATGCGGATGCCAATTTCAATTTCGGGCATATCAAGTCCTTCATCCAGAAGCTGGAGGCTGCCAAGTTCGACGCCTTCTTCATGGCCGATCATCTGGCGGTGCTGAACATGCCGGTCGAAGCGCTGAAGCGCAGCCAGACCGTAACCTCGTTCGAGCCGTTCACGCTGCTCTCGGCGCTGGCGGCCGTCACCGAGAAGATCGGCCTTGCGGCGACCGCCTCGACCACGTTCGACGAGCCCTATCACGTCGCCCGCCGGTTCGCCTCGCTCGACCATATCAGCAACGGCCGCGCCGCCTGGAATATCGTCACCACGTCCAACCCGGATTCCGCCCGTAATTTCGGTCTCGACGAACATGTGGAGCACGGCGAGCGCTACAAGCGGGCGCGCGAGTTCTACGACGTCGTCACCGGACTTTGGGACAGTTTTGCGGACGACGCCTTCATCCGCGATCAGCAAAGCGGCATTTTCTTCGATCCGGAGAAGATGCATGTGCTGGACCACAAGGGTGAGGAACTCAGCGTGCGCGGGCCGCTCAATATCGCCCGGCCGGTGCAAGGCTGGCCGGTGATCGTGCAGGCCGGGCAATCGGAACCGGGACGCCAGCTTGCGGCCGAGACTGCCGAACTGGTCTTCTGTTCGCCACGCGATCTCTCCGCTGCCAAGGCGCTTTATGGGGATATCAAGGGCCGCATGGTCGCCGCCTCGCGCAACCCCGACCATCTGAAGATCCTGCCGGCTGCCTTCATCGTTGTCGGCGATACCATCGAGGAAGCGAAGGCGAAGCGGGCGAAACTCGACAGCCTGGTGCATTACGATAGCGCCATCGCCTCGCTGTCGATCGCGCTTGGCCACGATGCTTCCGGTTTCGATCCGGACGGTCCGTTGCCGGAAATTCCGGAGACCAACGCCAGCAAGTCCGGCCGCGCCCAGGTCCTCAGACTCGCCGAACAGGAAAAGCTGACGGTGCGCCAGCTCGCCCAGCGTTACGGCGGTTATTCGGGCCTCGCCTTTGTCGGCACGCCTCAAACCATTGCCGACGAGATGCAGACCTGGCTTTCGGAAGAGGCAAGCGACGGCTTTACGGTCGTTTTCCCTTACCTGCCGCAGGGCCTGGACGACGTGACGCAGCGGCTTATTCCGGAACTCCAGCGCCGCGGCATCTTCCGTACCGACTACGAGGGATCGACGCTTCGCGACCATCTTGGCCTGCCGCGACCGGCCAACCGTTTCTTCGCTTGAAGGGGACGCAAGGGCTCTTGCAAAGATCGGCATTTCGCCAACTGCCACATTTCGGACATAATAGTTTCCATCCCGCTGACGAATTAGTATAGGGTTTTGATAGACTACATTGACCCGAGCAGGGTTTGGCCCGAAAGTGAGTGGGCATGATGTTCAACCGACCGGAGGCTGACGATGATCGCTAGTGGCTTATCCCTGTTTGGGTTTGATCTGTTCGGACTAAGCCGGCGGGCACCGGGCAGGGCAGACACAGAAAGCACCGAGCGCACGCCGCTTGAAAAGGTGCGCGAGGATGGTGACAAAAACCGCGATCCCGATCGCGAACATTCGGAAAGCTTTTTCTGGGGCATGTATCCCGTCTATTGAGACGGCTCGTCCCGCACCGGGTGTTTTACCTGGAACACATCTAAAGGCCGGCGAAGCGATCTGCTCCGCCGGCCTTTTTGTCTGGATGAAACGATATCAGGCCGTGGGCTGCTTGGTCTTGCGCAGGTAGGGCAGGACCGTATCGAACGAACCGAAGCGGGTGATCGCATCCTCGTTGGAAACGGCGGCGGTGATGATCACGTCCTCACCCTGCTGCCAATTGGCCGGCGTCGCCACCTGGTGTTTGGCGGTGAGCTGGATCGAGTCGATCGCCCGCAGGATTTCGTTGAAGTTACGGCCTGTGGTCATCGGATAGGTGAGGATCAGCTTGATCTTCTTGTCCGGGCCGATGACGTAAACCGAGCGCACCGTCGCATTGTCGGCGGGCGTGCGGCCTTCCGAGCTTTCGCCCGCACCGGCCGGCAGCATGTCATAGAGCTTGGCGATCTTGAGATCGCGGTCGCCGATCAGCGGATATTCGACGTCGAAACCAGTCGCCGTCTTGATATCGTCCTTCCACTTGCCGTGGCTTTCGACCGGATCGACGGAGATGCCGATAATCTTGACGCCGCGCTTTTTAAATTCTCCCTCAAGGCCGGCCATGGCGCCGAGTTCGGTCGTGCAGACCGGCGTAAAGTTCTTCGGATGGGAAAACAGCACGGCCCAGCCGCTGCCGATCCAGTCATGGAAATGGATCGTGCCCTGGGTGGTTTCGGCGGTGAAATCCGGTGCGATGTCGTTGATACGAAGGCTCATGTCTTGGCTCCCTTGAATTGTTTCTATCGATTGCGCATTTTTGGATGGCCGGGACTCTAGCAGCCGGCCGACTAATCGGCGACCGGTATTGCCCGTTGATTATAGAGGATCTTGCGGATTCGCTCCTGCTCCTCCGGCGGCAGTTTGGTATTGTCGACGGTGAGGTCGGCGCCGACAGCAAGCCCCCGCTGGACGCCGGGCCGTGCGCTCAGGTCGTCGAACCAGCGCTTGAAATGCTTGAACTCGTTGATGTCCTGGCCCTGTACCTGCCAGCCGACGGTCCACGGATAGCTGATGATGTCGGCGATCGTAAACTGGTCGCCGGCGAGATAGGGACGGTCGCGCAGCCGCATATTCAGCACGCCATAGAGACGGTTGGCCTCGTCGGTGAAGCGGCGCACCGCGTAGGACTGGTCGCCCTCGCGATCACCCAAACGGCGGAAATGCCCGGCTTCGCCGAGCTTCGGTCCCTGGTTGGCCATCTGCCAGATGACCCATTGGGCCACTTCGTATCTAGCACGCAAATCCTGCGGCCAGAGCTTGCCGGTCTTTTCGGCGAGGTAGAACAGGATCGCACCGGATTCGAACACGCTGATCGGCGCTCCGCCGTCGGCCGGCTGGTGATCGACGATTGCTGGCATGCGATGATTGGGATTGATCTTCAGGAACTCCGGCTTGAACTGATCGCCGCGAGAAATCTGCACCGGGATCAGCTTATAGGGCGTGCCGGTTTCCTCCAGGAAAATCGAGACCTTCTTGCCGTTGGGCGTCGGCCAATAATAAAGATCGATCATTCGAGCTCCCCAGCATTTCCAATCGCGATGACAGGATACTATCCGCGTCCAAAGCCGAGGCCGACGCCGTTTGTTCCAAAATGCCGGTGCGAGAGAGTGTAGCTTTCCAAAGCAGGTGGAATTTTTGGCGAGTTCCATCATCCGCGAGATCGAAGGCGTCGACAACGGTCGCCGGGGCGAAAACATTCCCTCGGCGTTAACCCGCAGTCATCAGCGCCGGCATCAGCTCGTCTCCGGCGATCCGCCAGGTGTTGCGCCCGCTCGACTTTGCCCGATAAAGTGCACGGTCCGCGGTCTGAACAAGCGTTTCACGATCGCCGCCGGCGACACTTGCGGCGGCGATGCCGATGCTGACGCCGATACTGATCGAAAAACCCTTGATCTGGAAAGGTGCGCTGAAGGCCGATATGCACCGTTCCGCAAGGTCGGTATCTGCCTGGCCCGTGGTCTTCACGAGGATGGCAAATTCGTCGCCGCCGAGGCGGGCCACCAGATGTCCGGCTGCTGCCGAAAGCAGCCGCTCACCGGCCATCTTTAAAACCTCGTCGCCGGCGGCATGGCCGAACGTGTCGTTGACCGGCTTGAATCCGTCGAGATCTAGGCAGTAGACGACGACAACGCCCTCGTCCGCCTGCGGTTTGAGTGCCTCATCGAGAGCCTTGTAGAATTGCATCCGGTTCGGAAGGCCGGTCAGAACATCATGATGCGCCAACCGGTTGGCCTCTGCCTCTGCCAGCACCCGGTCGCTGACGTCGGCGATCGTCAGCAGCAGCCGCCGGTCGCCACCCTCGTGGAGCAGCCGGACATAGATGAGGACGTGGTGTTCCCGGCCCTTCGCCGTTCGCTGGCGCCAGACGGTGCGGGCTTCGCAGTCCCCGTCGAGATTACGAAGCCTGGCGGCGAACTCCTCACCCTGGCCTTCGGCATGCATGTCGCAAACGGCTTTGGCCAGAAGGACCGATCTCTCGTAGCCATAAAATTGAAGCGCCGCGTGATTGGCTTCAAGGATCGCAAGGCTGTCGCCGTCGCAGAGCAGCATCGGCATCGGGTTTGCCTCGAACAATTGCCGAAGCCATTCCTCGCGCTGCTTGAGACTGGTGATGTCTATGCGCATTCCAATGGCACCGCCATCCGGCGTGCGGCGATCGTCGTAGCGCAACCATCGGCCATCCTTCATTTGCCGCTCTTCCTGGGATGCGACCTGACGAAACTTGGCCATGCGTTCGCTAAGCCAGGCGTTCTGGTCCAGCACGACTTCCTGGATGCTGCCGCCTGCAAGGCTGATCTTCAAAATCTCCTCGAACGGAATCCCCGGCGTCAGGTATTCGGCGATATCCGCGTAGAGTTCGGCGTATTTCTGATTCCAAAGGACGTATCGGTCCTTGGCGTCGAAGACGCAGACGGCCTGCGGCAACATCTCGATGACATATCGCAGACGAAGATTGGCTTCCCGAACGGCAAACCCGGCGGATTTTTCCGACCCGCCGACTTCTATCCAGACCACGGTGATCGGTTCACTCGAACCGGAACATGACGAAACCCTGATGTTGCAGCTTCGTGTTTCTCCCGTCCTGCTGCGCAAGAGAACCGGTGAACCATCGGGCTTGTCGAGTGGCCATCCGGCCAAGAGGTCGGCAACGTTCGTGCCTTTCAGCGTGTCTGCACCGTCAAAGAGTGCGCAGGCCTCGGCATTCGCAAACATGACAAAACCCGCTGCGTTCACGACGAGCGCGGCGAGTGGACAGGATTCCAGCAAGACCATTACTTCCGCACCAAGCATAGCTTCCTCAAGCACTGCCTTTTCGACCGGAACAATTTCAGATGGGAGGTTAGCGGGAAGGATAAAATAAATCGCTAAAGTTCAATTGCTGCATATAGGCGCCTATAAATAACAGGCACCCCGCTCGGAGGACCTGTTGCGGGGTCGTGAAAGCGATCTTCTACGTCAAGATATCCAGACCGTACGTATTTTAGTTAATATTAAATTATCAATCTAGTGCGACATTTTGTTCTGACCGCAATCAGGTCACCACCCCCCAAGAGCCTCTGATCGGAGAGCCGCAGCATGAAACGCCCAAGCATTAAGCAAGCCCTTGTCCTAAAGCTTTCGATCATCAGTATCTTCATGGTAGGTTTATCCTACGTCTCGCTCAGCACGATCTCGACACTCAGCGCCAACGCTGAACAGATCGGGACATTCTGGATGCAGCGGTTGATGACGGCTCGTGAGATCAAAGGCAGTTTTCTCGATCTCAAACTCGTTTATAGCCAGTATATTCTCGACGATACGGCAGAGGAACTGGGCGTCGGGAAGCGAAAAATCGATGCTGCTGCTGCCGCGGTCGACAAGGTGGTTGCCGAATATGAAAACGGCGTTCGCACGGAACGCGGGCGGGAACTGATCAATCAGATCAAGCCGGAGCTCAGCAAATATCGCCGCTTGGCGGAGCAGATGATCGCGCTTGATGACGCCGGAAAAACACCTGAGGCGGTCAGGTTATTCAAGACGGATATGGAATCGCAGGCCGAGCTGGTGAACAAGGGAATAACAAACCTGGTCACCTTCATTCTCAGCCAGGCTGAAGGTTTCGTGGCGGCCAGCGATGCCTCCGCGAAGTCCGCTTTCACATTGACCGCGGCAATCGCCGTGCTCGCGGTGCTGATCGTTCTGGCCGGCATCGTATTTGCAATCTCCGGCGTAGCCAATCCGATCCGGAGGATCACCTCCGCCATGAAACAGCTGTCGGATGGAGACCTCGAAAACGATATTCCCTATGCCGGTCGCGCCGACGAAGTTGGTGAGATGGCAGGTGCCGTTGAGATCTTCCGGCAGAATGCCCTCAATGTCGTAAGGCTCGAGAACGAAGCGGCAGCATCGCGCAGCGAGATTGAAGCATCACGCGCTGCAGCCCAGCAGCGCGCCGAACGGGAGGCTGAACAGTTACGCTTCGCGACCACGACATTGGGTGGAGGTCTCCAGCGCCTCGCAGCGGGAGACATCTCATTCCAGCTTTCGGAGCAATTTGCGGCCGAATACGAGACATTGCGCGAAGACTTCAACGCTTCCCTTCGGCAATTGGGGACGACGATAGGCGCGGTGCTGCAGACGGTGCACAGCATAGACAATGGCACCGGCGAGATTGCATCCGGCGCCCACGACCTTTCCAAGCGCACGGAACAACAGGCAGCCTCGCTCGAGGAGACGGCCGCCGCATTGGACGAGATCACATCCAATGTCGCAATGTCGACGAAACGGACGGACGAGGCACGCAACGTGGCTCTGGAAGCCAATGTCAGTGCGCAGCGGTCAGCAGCGGTCGTATCGGAAGCCGAAAAAGCCATGCGACGCATCGAAGACAGTTCGCAGCAGATCTCGAACATCATCGGTGTAATCGACGAGATTGCCTTCCAGACGAACCTTTTGGCACTCAACGCCGGCGTTGAAGCCGCCCGTGCGGGTGAAGCCGGCAAAGGTTTCGCGGTCGTCGCACAGGAAGTCCGCGAGCTTGCCCAGCGTGCCGCTCAAGCGGCCAAGGAAATCAAAGGGCTTATCCAGAAGTCATCGACCGAGGTGGAGAACGGCGTGAAACTGGTTCTCGAAACCGGGATTTCGCTGAAGTCGATCGGCGAATACGTGGTCCAGATTAATCAGGTCATGGACGCGATTGCCACGTCGGCGCGCGAGCAGTCGACCGGGCTTGCTGAGATCAATACCGCGGTTAATCATATGGACCAGGCGACGCAACAGAACGCGGCGATGGTCGAACAGTCGACAGCGGCTGTCGCTTCCTTGTCGTCCGAGGCGAGCCGTCTGCGAAACCTGGTCAATCAGTTTCAGCTGGACGGCAACAAGGGTACAGGCACCCAATCGCATGCTCGTTCCCTGCAGAACAACCGGCCAATCGAGGTCGCCGCTCCCCGCCGTATAGCGCAAAGATGACACGGGCCGCGTCAGATCGATCGCGCGCCAATGCGCAGTCGATCAGCTAACGATTTCCTGCATGGATTTACCGGTCATTGCCCGCTCATTCCTAACTCGCGTGAGCGGTTTTGGCTCGATAATTCGGATATAACCGCACGTGATGTCGGCCATATGAAGCTCATCCAGCCAGCCGCCCACCGGAGACGCCCGCGCGTGCAAGCGCCATCAGCATTGGACCAACCGCAAACTCGCCTCTTTCGGTTCGTCGGGTTAGATCGCGCAGATAGCCACCTGCCGAATTGATCTGCTCTCCCCTCTCGAGAATGCAGGCAAGGACAGTCGCTGCATTTTCCCGTCCCATCGCCGTGCACGCCTCTTCGTAGGCCGAAGACGTGATCCCCAGCATCGTTCGAACAACGACAGCGGCAGCCATCAGGTCGCGCCAGTTGTCGATCCTGCCGCCTGGTCCATAGTCGGCGATCTGCGGGCAGGACTGCAGCACGAGCCCAAGCGGGAAGGATTGCAGGGATTTGGCTGCTGCGACCTCCGTATGGGTCGACGTTTGCCTGTTTTGCTTGCTTTCGACGGGTTCACTCAGCGGTTCAGGATCATCCGATGACGGCACGGCACGTTTCATCTCGAAGCGAGGTTCAGATTCATAATTGTATTTAAGATTGGAATTCTGTTTGTGGCGCTCAATTTGAGACTCACTGGCGTCGATTTTTTCCGTTTTTAACCGCATTTCCAGAAGGTTGACGATCTTCGAGCGCAGGGTCGCCATGTCATCCAGAATGGGGGAAAGGTTTTTGACTGTGGCGACACGTGGAATCCGCGCGACCAGCGTTCGGAAGATATCCAGGATCGCCCCCCAGTCACCCGGGACGCCGTCTTGGGTGGCCGCTGTGATCAGCTTTGCGACATCGCGACGGCAGACAGTCAACCGGTCCCGGGTAATCCGCAACAGCTCCCGTTCGGCAATCACCTGGGCGGCAAGGCTTTCGATCTCGACAGCGCGGGCCAGAAGCGGAGCGAGGCTGAAGCCGAACGCCTCATTGATCTCTCCGGCCCTGCTGCGACGCGCATAACGTTTCCCGTTGGGGCTATCCTTTCGCAGGATCAGGCCGGCCTCTATGAGAACGGCAAGGTGTCGCCTGAGGGTCGCGGCGGTCATGCCGCGGGCTCGGAGGGAAAGCTGCGCGTTTGAGGGAAAGACCACCAGGCCTCTCGCCTCGCAGATCTCGTCATCCGGATAGAAGGTCAGGAGCGCGTCGAGCACCGTCAACGCGCGATCGGTCACGCCCAGTGATGGTCTCGCTTCGCAGACCGCCCTGAACAGTTTCCATTTGTTACGGCTAATTCCGGGTTCAATCCTCTCAGCGAGCTGCTGACTTGCCAGCATGCCAAGCGACATCGCCCGCCGCCCAAAGGGCGTCGTTACATACCTGTTCTCCATCTGCCTTCACTTTCGCTAAGGCAAAAGAAATCCACTCGCCCAAACGGCGCCTAAACTCTTGACAGTGATTCGAGGAAATGCGATTCTTGATTTGCTAAGATCTGAGAAGGGCTTCCACGACTTTGTCGCTTGGGGGCCTTTTTCTTTTGCGGTTTACGCTCCTTTGTTTTGTTGGAATTCTGCAAAGAGGCTTCCGAGCCTCTCCTGCACGAACTGGTCGAACCCAGGCGCCGCCTTGTTGTCGAAGACAAAGGTCGCGCTCGACGCGGTCTTCTTGAACTGGACCGGTACTCCGGAAATTTGCGCCTTGGCTGCAGGGGCTGTTGTCAGCGCTGGCCTTTTCGAGGCAAAGGCCAGCGCACGATGGAAGCGCTCGTCGCTTGACAGCTGTCCCGAGTTGTCCGCGGACAACTGCGCCAGAACGACATCAGGCTCCACACTCTCAAGGCGCTCGCCCAACTCCAGCCAGCGCCTGCGGCCGATTTCCGGCGCAGCTCCGATTGCTGTAATCAGGGCGATCGGCACCTGCCGCGTCACGATCAACATCTTGGAGAGCGCCGCCTTATCCACCCCGAGCGCCGCCATGATGATATCTCGGGTAAAACCACGCTGCTCGAGCCGCAAGGCGAAAAGGGCCCGCTCGATATAGGATAAATTCGTCCGGGCGCTGTTCTCCTGCCCTTGGCTGACCACTAGCTGGTCATCCGTGAGATCACGGACCACTGCCCGCACACTGAGGCCGAGTTTCTTTGCGGCCGCCAGTCTGCGATGGCCGTAGGCGACCTGATAACGGCCTTTTGTCTGCGGATGCGGCCGCACAAGGATGGGTACCTGCTGACCATGCTCGCGGATCTGCTCCACCAGCTCATTCAGCTGAACGGGGTCGATCTCCAGTCGATCCTCGACGAAGGAAGCGTCAATCAGGACGGGATCGATCTCGACGACGATCTGACCCTTGGCCAGCTGCCGCTCAAGATCGTTCGCCCGTTCGACCTTTTCGGTGATATTGCCAAGCGTCCTGGTAATCCCGCCTACAGGCGCGGAATTGCGGGCTTGTGGCACAAAACCGGCAATAGGCCGGTTGTCCCTCGGAGCGACCGGTTCGGGGCGCGTTGCGCTGGAAGAGGAAATCTCGATGAGGTTCTTTCTGGCCATCTAGCTACTTCCTTCCCCATGTGGCTCGGATATGGGCCTCGATCTCTGAATTGACGAGATTGAGCGACTCCCAGGCCCGATCGTATGTGCCTCGCACGAATAGCGATCGTTCCACTTCATACAGCGTTTGCTTGGTCACCCCGGCATCGGCGATGGCGGTCGATTTCAGCATCGCGTTCTGAAGCATGCGGTTTCCGAAAATCGCACGCATGAAGCCGGTCATCTGGCTTTGCGGGCCGTCATTGGGTTCGAATCTCGTGACGAGATAGCGCATCCAATCGTAACTCGTTCTGCCTCCCGCCCTTTCGACCACGGACATCAGCTCGCTCGTCATGGTCAGGAACTGGGACATCGACATGACGTCGAGCATTTGCGGGTGCACGGTGATCAACACGGATGTCGCTGCACAGAGCGCCGACATCGTCAGAAACCCGAGCTGCGGCGGGCAATCGACGACCACCACATCGTAGAGGCTTTCGATCTCGGTCAGGGCCTCGCCTATCCGCGCGAAAAACATCGTCTCCGCCGTGCCGGATGCCATTGCCTTGGGCGTCTCATGTTCGAACTCCATGAGTTCGAGATTTCCAGGGATCAGATGCAGATTGGGCGTATAAGTGGCGCGCACGATATCGGCGATCGGCCGCGGATCTTCATAACGGATCGCGCCGTAGAGCGTCTCAGCTTCTCCGACATCCAATTCCGGCTGATGGCCGAACAAGGCGGAAAGAGAAGCCTGCGGATCGAGGTCGACAGCCAGCACCCGGTAGCCTCTCAGGGCCAGATATTGCGCCAGATGCGCAGCCGTCGTGGTTTTCCCGGAGCCGCCCTTGAAGTTCATGACCGATACGATTTGAAGTTTGTCGGCGCCCTTCCGGGCCGGGACATATTTCGGGGTCCCGTTTCTCTCATCAAGAACCCGGCGGATACGGTCCATATCATCCGCGCCGTAGAGGCGGCGCCCATTGGCGAGAGGACTTGGGCCATGGCCTTCGGCAGCGACCTGCCGGAGATAACCTTCGCCGATGCCTATGAAGCCCGCGGCTTCGGCAGGAGAGAAGAACCGCATCGTCTTTTGGGAAAGAGGCGGAAAGATCTTCGCTTGATGCTGTTGGAGCTGATAGGACAGCTCCTGCGCATCTGTTGCCAGAAGTGAAGGAAGATGCTCTTGATCGTCCTGGATGACAAGACTCGGTTGCATGTGGTTTTCCCGAATAACTGCGCAATTTTTACCGAAAGCGCTCTAACTGCGCAGTTATATTATGCGCCGATTCGTTACCGATTTACAAACGCTTAACCAAACTGTCATTTTTCGCTGTTTTGCTGGCCAAATTGGCATTCGTGGGCGCTCATCAGGCGGTTGGATTTCGGGCGAGGTGGTATCTAGCGTCGGCTCTTTGAGGCGAGTTGTCCGCGGACTACCGCTCTTGCAGATCCGCTTCTGATTGATGCCGGGCAAGGGGATATGGCCATTGCAGTATGTTTCCGTGGTGACGGTTGTCCGCGGACAACTGCGATGCTTCCGGCAGATCGAGCCACGCGATCTTCGGGAGAGGAGGGCTTTTCACCTAACGATACTCTCTCGCGTTTGGCTGGTTGTTGGCCACGAGAGTGAGTGCTGCGACTGGAGCAACGTATGAGCTCACGGTCGGTAAGGCCGGCGTGGGTTGGATCCAGTCATCCGCTGTTCTCCGCCTTTGCGAGAATATCCTCGACGGCTGTTTTATCCTGTGGTCGATCTTCTTCGTGTCCGGCTTGGATTTCTTGTCCGGCGGTCTTCGGATTGGTGGGGCCGGCCAACATGGCGCGCCGACGGAGGCCGCGAAGCAGCAGATCTTTCGACGAGACACACGAACCGAGGTCATGGCCGGTATGGCCATTGCTGTCGACGACCGTATGCGTGGCTTCAACTGCTGCGCATGACGGCGAACTGATGAGCGGCAACATCACAGCTCTCGTGGATAGGTCGCTCCAATCGGAGATCTATCGGAAGACATTCCTGGTCATCGCGCGCATAAAGTACTCCCGCGATCACTCTGTCCGGCTCGGCTGCATACTGTCCTGGTCCAGCCCATAAAAACGCACCCAGCTTCCCCTGCTGCTGCCGCGGAGGGACTTTGCTCGGCAGCAACAGAAAACCTCGGCGGACGCTCGATCGATGCCGCACGATTACTCGCTTGCTTTGCCGCGTGATTTCCTTTCGTCGAAGATGCGAACGGGCGATCCGTTGCCTGTTCTGCTCTCAGGGCAGTCACGAGCTTCAAAAAGGGACTGAGTTGGCAAGCCGCTTGGCTCCAAATCACTGAGGCAGGTATTCGCTCCGTGATCGCCGGATGTGCTTTGCGGCATGTTTCCGGGCTCGCTTTCAATTCTATTCCTGCGGCGGAAGGCAGGCGAGGGAGCTCGCTGGACATTGGTTAGAATGACAAAATATCGACCTCTCGCGGCTTTTGACTTTACCTCTCGTGACATCTGAAGGTAACAAAACGTCGGATGGATAGGTCGACGAATCCGTATCTCTCGGGTAGAGTGGCACAAATGCCGAGGGTTCTCTTCATGCGACGAGTTTCTCTTGGAAACGGATGAAAATGATCGCCGACGGGCCGTGCGGTTTTAATCGGAATTTGGCCGCAAACCGCACTCATGATCTAGCTTGGGCGAGATTATCTCCTGAACCGAAGTTCAAGGAGTTTCTCCGGTGCAGCGTCAGCGCGAACGATTGCGCAGCAAAAAAAAGCTTAGATATGGGCGGTCTGCGCCGCGTTGATCGATGAGATGAAGCTCTTGGTGCGTTCCTGTTTCGGATCGCCAAAGATTGCTTCCGCTCTGCCGGACTCGACCACTTTTCCGCTCTCGAGGAAAACCACGTGATTGGCGATCCGCGAGGCAAGGCGCAGGTCGTGCGTCGCCATCACCATCGTCGTTCCTTCGGCAGCAAGCCGGCCGAGCACGTCGATGACCTCGGCGGAAAGTTCAGGATCGAGGGCCGAGGTCGGTTCGTCACAGAGAAGAACCCGCGGCGAAGGCGCAAGCGCCCGGGCGATCGCCACCCTTTGTTGTTGCCCACCGGAAAGCTCTGACGGCCACGCATCGGTCTTATGCGCCATTCCTACCTTGGTGAGCAGTTCGCTGGCGCGGTCATGGGCCTTTTGGCGCGGCCATTTCAGAACCGTCGTCAGTCCCTCCATGACGTTCTCGATCGCCGTTCGATGCGGAAAGAGCTGGAAGTTCTGGAAGACCATGCCGGTCTGGCGGCGGATCTTCTGGATCGACTTCCAGCCGATCTTCAGGCCGGGCTCGAAGTCGAGCTTTTCCTCGCCGATGCGGACGGAGCCGGCGGTCGGAATTTCCAGCAGGTTGATGCATCGCAGCAGCGTGCTCTTGCCACCGCCGGAGGGACCGATGAGCGCGGTCACGCTTCCCTCGGGAATGCCGAGGCTGATGTCCTTCAGGATGACCGCGTCGCCGAACCGCTTTTCGATGTTGGAAAGCTCGATCATCGGTTTGACTCCATCATGCCGCCATAACGGGCGAAACGCTTCTCCAGCCTGTTCTGCAACGATGACAGCACCGAGCTCAAGACCAGGTAGATCAAGGCCGCCTCGATATAGAGGATCAGCGGCTCATAGGTCGTCGCGACAATCCGCTGGGCTGCCTGGAAGAGTTCCGGCACCGTGATCGCCGCGGCAAGCGATGTATCCTTGACCAGCGAGATGAAGGTATTCGAAAGGGGCGGCACCGCGACACGCGCCGCCTGCGGCAGGATGGTGCGGCTCATCGCCTGGCGCCATGACATGCCGATCGAATAGGCCGCTTCCCACTGCCCCTTCGGCACCGAGGAAATGACCGCGCGGATAATCTCGGAACTGTAAGCACCGATATTCAGGGTAAAGCCGATCAGTGCCGCGGGAAAGGCGTCGAGCAGGATACCGACGCTCGGCAGGCCGTAGAAGATGACGAAGAGCTGTACGAGAAGCGGGGTACCGCGGATCACCCAGACGTAAAACCGTGCGATCAGCGCAAGCGACGCCGGGCCGAACAGCCGCGTCACCGCCGTGATCAGGCCGAGGATGAGCCCGAGCAGGAAGGACAGCAATGTCAGCGGAACCGTAAAACGGACGCCCGCCCATAGGAGGGTCGGAAGTGAATCCGACATCAATTGAAGCCAGTGCGGCACGATGTGATCCTCAAAAAATGACGTCCGGCGCGGGCGCCGGACGCTCTAACTATGTAGGTCAGGAATGGGAACTCGGCAGCCTATTTGGAGACGTCCTGCCCGAAATACTTGTCGGAGATCTTCTGATAGGTGCCGTCAGCCTTGATGTCCGCCAATGCCTTGTTGATGGCACCGAGCAATTCCGGCTCGCCCTTGCGGATGATGATGCCGGAATAATCGGCATTGTCCTGCTGCGCGGCGATCTTTACCGGCGCGTCAGGTTTCTGCTTCTTGAAATCGAGGAACGAGAGGCTGTCATTGATCGTCGCGTCGGCGCGGCGTGTCAGCACGAGCTGGATCGACTGGTCGAAGCCATCCGTGCCCACGAGTTCGGCGCCTGCTTGTTCGGCGATCTTGCCGAAATTGCTGGTCAGGGACTGAGCGGATTTCTTACCCTTGAGGTCTGCGAAACCCTTGATGTCGCTGTTGTCCTGGCGGACGATCAGCACCGCCTTGGACGCGATGTAGGGATCGGAGAAATCATATTTCTGCTTGCGGGCTTCGGTTATGCCAACCTGGTTGATGACGGTGTCGTAACGCTTGGCATCGAGCCCTGCGATGAGACCGTCCCACTTGCCTTCGACGAACTCAGCCTTGACGCCAAGTTTTGCGGCAACGGCTTGCCCGATCTCCACGTCGAAACCGACCAGTTTGCCGCTTGCGTCATGGAAGGTGAACGGCGCGTAGGTCCCCTCGGTGCCGATCTTGAAGACGCCCGCAGACTTGACGGCGGCGAGATTTTCGCCGGCGAGGGAAGGCGTAAGGGCTGCCGCGTGAATAAGGGCCGCCGCGACAATGGTTTTCAACCGAAACATTAGGTCATCCTTTCAGCAGTGCTTGCTGGCGACTAGATGACAGAAAATAGGACGTAGGGATTGAAAGAAAACCGCAAAAAAAGCCGGCAAATGCGAATATTTTACTCAGCCGCGGCCATGCCCCATTCGCGGACGGCTTGTAGCCAAACAAGTCTGGGTCTCACGTGCCGTGGCCCGCATCGATGCAAGGTAAGGCTGTAGATTGAAAGGTTTCGCTCGTGGGTCCGACGGTGAGGCGGCGAAATCCAACGTAAAAAATTCTGAACGCCGTGAGCGCCTTAGCCAGGTGAGGGCCAAATTTGCGCGCAAGCACGCTCCTGCGCGATTGACATAAATCAATGACGGCGACATCATATTCAACATGGATACGACATATTTAAATAGAATACAAGAAGAAAGCGGCGGCGTCCGCCCGCTCTCGACGGTCCTGAAGACCATGGCGGTGCTGGATGTGCTGGCCTCCAGCGCTCGCGGAATGAAACTGCCCGAGATCGCGTCGGCGATGGAGCTCTCTCGCCCCACCGCTTATCAGCGGCTGTTGACGTTGATCGAAGCTGGCTGGGTCGAGCAGGATCACGAGATGCGCTATCGGCTCTCGATGCACGCCTGCCGGCTTGCCGCGGCGGCCATGGAGCAGGCCAATCTTGGAGCGCGGGTTCAGCCGATCATCGAAATGCTGGTCCACCGGGTGAAGGAGACGGCTTCGCTGGCGGTGCTCGATCGCGGACTTCCGTGCATCGTCTCGCGTGTCGAGTCCCAGAGCGTGCTGCGTGCGGAACAGAAGATCGGCACGACCATGTCACTCGAAGGTTCCGCATCCGGCCGCATCCTGACCGCTTTCGCGGACGAACTAACGCTCGCCCGCCTGAAGGAAAGCGGCGAGCAACTGGCCTCGGAAGAGCTCCTGGGCGAGGCCCGCGCCAACGGTTACGCCTTGTCGAGCGGCTATACCCATAGCGGCGTCGTCGCCATCGCCGCGCCGATCTTCGATCTCCACGGCAAATGCACGTCGACGATCTCGCTGGTTATGCCGGAGATGCGCTTCGACCTCGAAAGCTTCCGCGAGCCGCTTCTCGAAACCGCCCGGACCATCACGAAAATGCAGCAGGGAGAACGTTGACGGTCATGACCGCGACTTCCGAACAGGTGGCAAAGCCCCGACCGCGCCCGAGCCAAGAGGTGATGAAGACCTCACGGCTGGCGGCAATCCAGCCGAGCCGGCTCAGCGGCACCCGCGCCTTCATGAACAAGATGATCCGCGAGCGCTGGGACATCTCCAATGTCCTTTTCGACGTGGACGAAAACGCCGAAGGGACCGTCGTTTATTCCATCAAGGCGCCTGACCAGGAGTTCTCGTTCATCGGCTTTTCCCGTCCGCCGAGCCGGACGGCTCGTACCGGCCGTATCATCGGCCAGGCCTGGGACATGATGGGCGCGCTGATCGAAGGGCCGGCGACCGAAATCGAGATCGAAACGGCGCGGCGGGAAATCCCCAAGCTCTATACGGGCCGGGCGACTGCCGGCACGCTGATCTGGTGTCGGTCGAACCGCTCGATGCGGGTTTTCGACCAGACGCTCGAAGCGCTTGCCGAAGGTCGCCAGCCGTCCGTCGCCGATCTTTCGAAGGTCTGCTACCTGATGCGCAATACCGGCCTTGACGGCAACGGCACGTTCGGGACGCGTTCCTTCCCGTCGCTCGGCGCCCGCCATGCGCTCGGTGGTGTCCTGCAGGCGCAGTTGCTGACCGCCTACCTGATGCGGGAATTTTCCTGCGACCTCGTCGAGCATCTGGCGGCCAAGAAATCCGAGACCGCCGTGCGCCTCGACCCCCAGCTTCGCCGCTATATTGGCGTCGGCAATGGTTCGGCGCTCGGCCTCATCTTCTTCGTCCATAAACATCCACGCCTGATCGATGGACTTCTGTCCGCGCGCGAAGGTGCGATTGCGATGGCCCGCGCGCTGAAGCTCGATGCGTCGGATCCCCGCATCGCCAGACTGCTCGAACTTCTCCGACAGGCAATCGTGTTCCGCAAACAGGACCAGATGGTCTACGAGACATTTGCCTCCAGCGCCGACGTGGCAGCCGAGCTAGAGAAGGTGGTGGCGGCGCTCGAAGAGTTTCGCCGAAGCGGCATGGTGTTTGGTCGCGCGGCAGATGTCCCGCTTGAAGTACTTGCCGCCGAATTCGAAGCCGACCTCCTGCCGGAAGCTTTCGAGACGTTCCTCTCGTTGCTCATCGAATTGGTGCCGGAAGAAGCCGACAAGCTGTTGGCGGCCATTGATGCTCCCGACGAATTCAGCGTTGCGCCAGCCGAGACGGTCGAACAACTGATGGCGCTCGTCCATGACGAATATCAGTGGGCGCTCGATACCGACATGGCCGGCCCAGAGGCCTATAAATATGTCTGGTACAAATCGGAGACGGCGGAGGAACCGCGCCGCGGCGCCCGCGAGGAAGTCCCCGATGCGCTTGACCTCGGCCTCGATGTCTGCGGCGGCATCCAATCCCTTTTTGCCGATCTCGGCAGGGCCGAAGGTTCGCTCAGCATCGCCCGCTTCCTGATGAAACATCCTGAACACCGCTACATGGTGGCGCGCATTCAGAGCCTGCGCGGGCGGGACTATCACACGCCTCGCGCCAACATCAACGCCGAGGCTTTTGTGCCGATCGATCTCGTGCGGCTGATGAACGTCGGGGTCCACGGCATCGACAAGACCCGTGATTTCCTCAGCCGCAACCTGCGCGGCGTGCTCTATCACGGCGCACCGACCCCCGACGATCTTCGCGCCGGCTACACCGGCACCTGGTATTACCCGGCGGAGCCTGTTCTATGACATCCTCGCATTTATCTCCCTCCATGCGCGTCATGCCTCGCGAAATGCGGCTGATGTCGGAGCGGATCCTTTCGCTGAGCAGCCTGCCCAAGGGTTTCTTCCTGACTATCGGCGACATCCCGATGTATTCGCAAAAGCTTGGTCTTGGTGGCTTCAAACTGTTCGAGCAGCGGTTCGAGAGCTTCAAGTCGGCGGTTCCCGCCCGTATCGCGATTGCCTCCGAAGCCGGCAACCGCTTGACGCTCGACGCTTGCGGCGAACACGCATGGTTCGTGCTGCCGACGGCGATCGATCTTCTCGGTGAGCTCGCGGCCCGGTTCGGGTCGGCGGAACTGACCGTGACAGGGACGATGGATGTCGAGGAACTTGCGGTTGCCGCGCGTTTCGGCGGTCGATCTGGGCTTTCGATCTCCGTGTCCGGCGATGTGCTGAAGGCGGTTCCGGCAGCGGTCACCGGCGACGTTCAAAAAGACGATCCTCTTCTCTGGTCGCTTCTGGAAAACGGCGCCGAGATCGAGAGCGATCTCTGGTGGCGCATCTATCACATGGCAAAGCAGGCGCTTGCGACCGACAGCATCGTCTCGCGCCGCCATGCCGGCCCGATGATCGTCAACGAGGACGGCACGGTCATCGGCCGCAAGGACAATGACGACGAGACGGACGTCTCCTTCCTGTCGTCCAGCATCTCCGAACGTATGAAAGAGGGCGCGAGATCATGATCATCGACGGTTTGCAATGCGGGCATTTCGATCGCGCCGCCTTTCAATCCTTGAGGGCAGGGAATGTCGGCGGGGTCGTCAACACCTGCGGATTCTGGGAGGGCACCGTCGAGTCGATGGATTCCATCGGCCGCTGGCGCGACCTGGTGCGCGAAAACTCCGATCTCGCCGAGATCGCCCTTACCGCAGACGACATCAGCCGCATTTCAGACGCAGGCAAGCTCGCCGTCATCATGGGTTTCCAGAACGCCAATCTCTTCGAAGGGCGGATCCGCTTCGTGGAGATGTTTGCCGAACTCGGCGTGCGCGTCGTGCAACTCACCTACAACAACCAGAACGAACTCGGTGGCTCCTGCTACGAGGCCGAGGATTCGGGCCTCGCCCGCTTCGGCAAGGAAGTGGTGCGCGAGATGAACGCCGCCGGCATTCTGGTCGATTGCAGCCATGTCGGCGACCGCACGACACTCGATGCGATCAAGGTGTCCGAAAAGCCGATCGCCGTCACCCATGCCAACGCCCAGTCGCTTTTCATGCACAAGCGCAACAAGTCGGACGACGTCATCCGGGCGCTGAAGGATACCGGCGGCGTGATCGGCTGCGCTGCCTATCGCAACATCACCGGCGACGAGTTCTGCGCCTCGATCGAAGCCTGGTGCACGATGGTTGCCCGCACGGTGGATATTGCCGGCATCGACTCCGTCGCGATCGGCACTGACAAGAGCCACAATTTCACCGCCCCCGATTATGCCTGGATGCGCAAGGGCCGTTGGACCCGTGGCGAGGACTATGGCGCCAGCGCCGCGGGCAAACCGCTCAAGGCCGCGCCTCCGGAATGGTTCCAGAAGGTCGAGGACATCAGGGTGATCCCGGACGGTCTCAGCGCCGTGGGCTTCTCGAAAGAGGAAGTCGCGAAGATCACCCACAAGAACTGGCTGCGGCTCTACGAAGCCACCTTCAGAAAATCATAAAAGAGGAGAACTGCAATGACTGGAATGAAGACATTTCTCATGCCTGACCGCCGCCGTTTCCTGAAGACGGCCGGTGCCGCGGTGACCGCTTCGCTGGCCGCTCCCTATCTCGTTCGCGCGCAGGAGAAGGTCCTCTACGTGAACACTTGGGGCGGTCCCTGGGAGGCTGCCGCAAAGACGCATCTCATCGATCCGTTCACCGCCGAAACGGGCATCCAGGTGAAGACGGTTTCCCCCGTTTCCTTCGCCAAGCTCGCCCAGCAGGTGAAGACCGGCACCTACGAATTCGACGTCACCACGCTCGGCGGCGGCGAACTGGTTCGTGCGAACCAGGCCGGCATCATCGAAAAGCTCACCGAGCCCTACAAAGGCGGACTCTTCGAAAACGGCGTCGCTTCACATGCGTTCGCCACCGTGATGGCCTGGCGCAAGGATAAATATAAGGACACACCGAAGACCTGGGCTGACTTCTGGAATGTCGAGAAATTCCCCGGTGGACGGTCGCTGCAGCGTTATGCATCGCGCGTCATCCCGATCGCACTTCTCGCCGATGGCGTTGCGGTCAAGGATCTCTATCCCCTCGATGTGGACCGGGCCTTCAAGTCGCTCGACAAGATCAAGCCGCATATCCGCGTCTGGTGGACTGCCGGCGCCCAGTCGACGCAGATCCTGCGTGACGGAGAGATCGACATGATCGGCATCTGGCACGGCCGTTATTTCGAGGCCGAAAAGGCTGGCGCTCCGGTTGCCATGACCTGGAATCAGGGCGAGATCGAACGCGCCTATTGGGTTGTCGCCAAAAAGACGCCGAACCTCGAGAACGCCAGGAAATTCGTCGAGTTCGCGACCAGTGCCAAGCCGCTCGCCGGCTTCTCCAAGGCTGCCGACTATGGAGCGCTGAACCCGGCTTCCAACCAGTTCGTCGACGCGGCGGATGCCAAACGCATGCCGACCTCTCCGGACAACTACAAGCTGACCTTCGAGCAGGACATGTCGAACTTCGGCATCGACCCGGCGGAACTCGCCGAACGTTTCGAGGAGTGGGTCGCGAGCTGATCCGCTCTCCTGGATCAACCCGACCCGCTGGCCGGCATCGCGCGGAACGACCGCGCGATGCCGCAGCGACCCTGCCTGCCATAAAGGGGAACGGCAATGGGCATCAGCCTTTCGAAACTGACGGAAAAGACGAATATATGGCCCTGGCTACTGCTGGCGCCGCTCGGCATCTACATGCTCGTCTTTTTCGCCGTGCCGCTTGCCGAAGTGGCGATCATGAGCTTCACGGAACCGAAGGTCTCGTTGGCGAATTACCAGAAGGTCCTCACCGGTGCGCTTTACCAGCGCGTCTTTCTGAACACGTTTACGACTGCTGCCTTCGTCACGCTCTGCTGCCTTCTGGTAGGTTATCCGCTGGCCTACCTGATGGCGCATTCCAAGCCGCGCACGGCAATGCTGATCCTGCTGCTCGTCACCATGAGCTTCTGGACGAGCTTCCTCGTCCGCACCTATTCCTGGATGGTTCTGCTCGGCAATAACGGCCCGCTGATCGCCTTGCTGCAGATGATCGGCGTCGAAAAGCCGCCGCAGCTTCTCTTCACCCGTTTTTCCTCGACGCTCGCCATGGTGCATATCCTGGCGCCCTACATGATCATGAACATCTATTCGGTGATGAAGAAGATCGATCCGGCGCTGATCCGCTCGGCGGAAAGCCTCGGCGCCAAAGGCTGGTCGCTGTTCCGGCATGTCTACCTGCCGCTGACGGCACCGGGTATCGCCAATGGTTCCGTCCTGGTCTTCGTCATCTGCCTCGGTTTCTACGTGACGCCGGTGCTGCTCGGCAGTCCGCGCGAGCAGATGGTCGCCGGCCTGATCGGCCACCAGATCGAGGAGTTCCTCGCCTTCGGTCTGGGCTCCGCCATGGCGATGATACTGCTCGTCGTGACACTCATCATCCTTACTATCTACCACCGCCGTTTCGGCCTCGACAAACTCTGGGGGTGACCGAACATGAACACGTTCATGCGCTGGGCCGGTTTCATCGTCGTGCTCTTCATTGCAGCACCGCTCGTCATCGTCGTGCCGATGTCGTTTTCGAACGCGAGCTCCCTACAATTCCCGCCGCCGGGTTACTGGCTCGGCTATTATCGCGCTTATTTCACCAGCATGGATTGGCTGATACCGACCTGGAACAGCATTCTGATCGCGACCGCCACCACCATCCTCACCATGGCCCTGGTCGTGCCCGCAACCTTCGCTCTGGTGCGCCACAAGTTTCGCGGCAAGGGGTTTGCCGACCTGATGATGCTGATGCCGATGGCTGTGCCGCATATCGTCATGGCGGTCGGCTACTATTCCTATTTCGGCGATCTCGGGCTAGTGCACAGCCATCTCGGCGTCATCCTGGCACATACCTGCCTGTCGGTTCCGATCGCCTTCCTCGTTCTTTCGGCCAATCTCAAGGGTTTTGACCGAAACCTTGAACGGGCAGCGCAGAGCCTCGGCGCCAGTCCGGCAAAGACCTTCCTGCACGTCACCCTGCCGATCCTGAGGCCGGGGTTGGTCATCAGCTCACTTTTCGCCTTCATCCAGTCCTTCGACGAGACGGTGGTGGCGATCTTCATCTCGGGCCGCGATGCCGAGACCCTGCCGCGCAAGATGTTCGACAGCATCCGCCAGGAGGCCGACCCGGTGATCGCCGTCATTTCGACGCTGCTCTTCGTCGTCGTGCTGGTCGGCATCGCCGCTCCTTATTTCGCCAGCGCGCTGCGCAGCCGCGCTCCCAAGCCGAGCCGCCCGGCCGGCGCACATTGATCCTCCCAAGGACTCCCCCCAAGGATTTCCAATGACGAACTACCTGCAACTCTCCAACATCACCAAGACCTACGGACATTTCACGGCGCTCGACGACGTGAGCCTGTCGGTCGAAAAGGGGGAGTTCGTGACCTTCCTGGGCCCAAGCGGCTCGGGCAAGACGACGACCCTGATGATCATTGCCGGCTTCGAAAAGGCGAGCGGCGGCAAGGTGGAAGTGGGCGGCCAGTCGATTTCCGAGCTTGCGCCGCATGAGCGCAATATCGGCATCGTGTTCCAGAACTATGCCTTGTTTCCGCACAAGACAGCGGTCGAAAATGTCTATTTTCCATTGCAGATGCGTGGGGTCAGCCGCTCGCAGGGCTTGAGACAGGCAGAGGACATGCTGTCGCTCGTCGGCCTCAAGGGTTTTGGCCATCGCCATCCGAAGGAATTGTCCGGCGGGCAGCAGCAGCGGGTTGCACTTGCCCGCGCCCTGGTTTTCGAGCCTTCGTTGCTTCTGCTCGACGAGCCGCTCGGCGCGCTCGACAAGAACCTGCGTGAGCAGATGCAGATCGAGATCAAGCGTATCCAGCGCAGCCTTGGCGTGACGACCATCTTCGTGACCCACGACCAGTCGGAAGCCATGTCGATGTCCGATCGCATCGTGGTGTTCGAGAAGGGACGTATCGAGCAGGTCGCAGCACCCCTGGATATCTACCATCGCCCGCAGACCTCCTTCGTCGCCGCCTTCATCGGCGAAAGCAACCTGATCCCGGCAATCATTACCAGCGGGGCCGGCAGAACGGCCGAGAACCCGACGCTTGGAGCCTTCCAATACGCTGGCGAAGATGCTCTTGCGGACGGCCAGAAGGTGACGCTTCTGATCCGCCCGGAGCACATCAAGCTGTCGCGCAGCCCGGTCGAGGGCCGCAAGAACGTCCGCATGATCGTCGAGACGATCGTCAACTACGGCGACAACGCCCTCGTCATCGGCCGGGCAGGGGATATTCCGATGCGCGTCAGGGTGCTCGGCGCCGATGTGGTGATCATCAGGGAAGGCGAGGAATGCTGCATCAGCTGGGCGCCGTACGCGGTCTTCGTGATCACCAAATAGATTGCACTCGAACCGTCTCGTAAACCTTAGATCAGCGAACCCTACAGCAGCTCGTATTTTTTCAGGATCTCTCTTATTTTCTCGTCCTGAGCCTCGTCCGGAAGCAGGGCAGGCTGCCTGCTCGCGCCGACTGATTTGTCCTGAAGGTAAAGCGAACGCTTGACCATGGCGGGCGCAAAGCCCAGCGCATAAAGGTCGGTGCGAAAGGCGGTATAGATCGCCTGCTGACGCTCCGCTTCCGCAATGTCGCCGGAGTTGAAGGCTGCAAGGATGCCGGCGAGCACGTGCGGCAGGGCGTTTCCGAGGCCTGATATGCAGCCGGCCGCACCGTTCTGCAGCGACCACAGAACGAGATGGTCGGGGCCGGAATAGACCTCGAAGCCGGGGTTCTCTTTCGAGACCTGGAGGTAGGCCGCCAGGGTTTCCTGAGCGCCGCCGGAATCCTTGATGCCGGCGATATTGCCGTGCCCGGCGAGCTTTGCGGCCGTTGCCGGCTCGATGTGGTTCTGGGTCCGGGCCGGGATGTCATAAAGATAGACCGGCGTCTTGACCGCATCCGCGACCGTCGAGAAGTGGCGGACCAGCCCGTCCTGAGTGCAGGCGATGAAGAAGGGGGTGATGACGGCGATGCCGTCGACGCCGATCCGGTCAAACTCTTTGGCCAGTTGCACCGTCTCGAATGTGGCTGGCATCCCGGCATTGACGATGACTTTGGCGCGCCCCGCCACCTCGTCGACGACGTGTTCCGTCAGCTGGATCTTTTCTTCGTGGGTGAGAGCGGTGAAGTCACCATTGGTGCCGGCGCACATGATGTTGTTGCCCGCCGCCACCTGCCGGCGCACCTGGGCCCGGGTCGCCTCGAAATTGATCGTCTCGTCCTCGTTGAAGCAGGTCACGAGTGCGACAAAGGCATTTCTGGTCATTCAATCAACTCCGCTTGTCCGCCGCTCGGCGGTGTGTCAGGCACGTTTGAGACGGGCTGCCCGGTGTTCGGCCTGAACATCCGGGTCCGGATCGAGGCTCGCCGCCAGGAGCGCTTTTGTATAGGCTTCACGGGGCGTCTCGAAGATCTCCCGGACTGTTCCCATTTCCACCACCTCGCCCTTCTGCATGACCATGACGTAGTCCGCGAAGTCGCGAACGACGGGCAGGTCGTGGGCGATGAAGATGAAGGAGATGCCCATGTCCCTTCGCAGCTTGTCGAGAAGCGCAATGACCTGGGCCTGCACCGACACGTCGAGCGCCGATACCGCCTCGTCGCAGACGATCAGCTGCGGTTCGAGCGCAAGCGCACGGGCGATTGCAATCCTCTGCCGCTGGCCGCCGGAGAACTGGTGCGGATAACGGCTCATGTGTTCGGCCGAGAGGCCCACCTGCACCAGCAGTTCTGCGACCCGTTCCCGCCATTGGCGTTTCGGCAGGATATCAGGATGGATGGCCCATGCTTCCGATACGAGCTGGAACACCGTCATGCGGGGATTGAGCGACTGGGTGGGATCCTGAAACACCATCTGAAGGTCGCGCCGCAGCTTGTAGAGTTCCGATGACGAAAGCTGGAAAAGATCGCGCCCCTTCCACTGCGCCGTACCGGCGTCCGGCTCGTCCAGTCTCAGGAGAACGCGGGCGAGCGTCGATTTGCCCGAGCCGCTTTCCCCGACGATCGCCATGGTCTCGCCGGCCCTCAGCTCGAACGAGACGCCCTTCAGCGCATCGAAGGAGCCGTAGCGTTTGCGCACGTCCCGGACGCTGAGCAGCGGCTGGCCCGAAAGCTGTGCGACGTGCATCTCGCCCTTCCCGGGGGCGGCGCCGATCAGTTTTTTTGTATAGGGATGCGTCGGGTTCTTGTAGACGTCGCGGACGGTGCCGGTCTCGACCAGCTCGCCCTTTTCCATGACGACCACCCGATCGGCGATTTCGGCCACAACACCGAGGTCATGGGTGATGATCAGCACGCCCATGCCGGTTTCCCGCTGCAACTCCTTCAACAGCGCCAGCACCTCGGCCTGGACCGTTACGTCGAGTGCGGTGGTCGGCTCATCGGCGATCAGCAGATCGGGACGCAGCGCAAGCGCCATCGCAATCATCACGCGCTGGCGCTGGCCGCCAGAAAATTCGTGCGGATATTTGCCCATGGCGCCTTCCGGGTCCGGAATTCCAACGCGCGTCAACAGGCGCAGGGCTTCGCTTTTGGCCTGTCCGGTCGGCATGCCGTGGGTCGTCATCGCTTCGCGAATCTGCCATCCGACGGTATAGACCGGGTTCAGATGGCTGAGCGGGTCCTGAAAGATCATCGCGATCCGCCGTCCGTTTGCCTCGCGGCGCGCCTGGGGCGGCATGGTCAGCAGGTCTTTGCCGTCAAGCAGGATCTGCCCGGCACTGATCCGCCCGGGCGGCATGTCGATGAGGTTCATGATCGCCGCCGACGAAACCGACTTGCCCGATCCGCTTTCGCCGAGGATCGCCAGCGTCTCGCCGCGGTCGAGATGGTAGGAGATGTTGCGCACGGCATGCACGACGCCGGCGGCCGTGTGGAACTCGACCGAGAGGTTGCGGACTTCCAGCAGGTGCTCAGCCATTCTTTCGGCCTTTCATTTCCAGGCGCCAGCGCTGAACGGGGTCGAGCGCGATGCGCAGCCAGTTCGACAAAAGGTTGAGCGACAAGGTGGTCATGATGATCGCCAGCCCGGGCCAGAACGAGAGCCACCAGGCATTGGTGAGATACTGGCGCCCCTGGGAAATCATCAGCCCCCAGGTGATGGCGGGCGGCTGAATGCCGATGCCGAGAAAGGACAACGCGCTTTCGGCAAGCATGACATAGGCGAAGTCCAGCGTCGCCAGCGTGGTGAGCGTCGGGAAAACGACCGGCAGGATGTGACGGAACAGGATGCGCTTCTGCGAAGCGCCCATCACCCGCGCCGCCTGCACGAACATCCGCTCGCGGATCTCCAGCACCTCGGCGCGGGTGGTGCGCAGATAAACTGGGATGCGGGTGATCGACAGGACGGCGACCAGGTTCAGGATCGAGGAGCCCAGGAGATAAAGGACGATCACCGCGATCAGCAGCGAGGGAAAGGACATGATCACGTCTGCCAGGCGCATGATCACCTGCCCGACGCGGGGCGACGAAAAGCCGGCGACAAGGCCGAGCAGCGTGCCGATGACCGACGACAGGATCACCGCGCCGGCGGCGACCATGAGCGTGTTTTGGGTCGCGACGATGATGCGGGCGAGCAATGGCCGGCCGAGAGCGTCCGCCCCCATCCACCACACCCATTCACGGCTCCAGTCGAAAGGCGCGAGGTTGCGGCCGCGGAGATTCTGCTTGGTGGCAAGTTCGCCGAGCCAGGATGGCCCGATCAGGGCAAGCACGATGACGACGAGCAGGAAGATCACCGCGCAAAGCGCGAATTTGTCGGCCCAGAGCATTCGTGCCATGCGGATCGGGAAGGAGGGCTCGTGCGCGATCGTCGTATCGGAGGTGGAAACACTCATCGTTGCTGTCCTCAATGACGGATGCGCGGATCGAGAAGCGCATAGGCGAGATCGATCAGCAGGTTCATGAGGAAGATCGCCAGCGCGGTCACCAGGATCGCGGCCAGGACGACGTTGAAATCCCGCTGCAGGATCGAGTCGATCATCAGCTTACCGACACCGGGGAAACCAAAGATCGTCTCGACCACGACGGCGCCGTTCAGCAGGCTCGCCGCCTGGTCGCCGATGACGGTGATGACCGGCAGCATGGCGTTGCGCAGGGCGTGGATGAAGATGATCGGGCCGGCCTTGACGCCTTTTGCACGGGCCGTCTTCACATAAGCGGAGGATAAGGCGCCGATCATCGAGCCGCGCACGACCTGGACGATGATGCCGAAGGGACGGACGAACAGCACACCGATCGGCAGGATCCAGTGCAGGATCGACCCGGTGCCGGATGTCGGCAGCCATGCGAGGTTTACGGAGAACACGACGATCGCGACGATGGCCAGCCAGAAGTCCGGCACCGATGCGCCTACCAGCGAAATCATCGAGGAGAGCCGGTCGAAGAAGCCGCCGGAGCGAAAAGCGGCGAGCGAGCCGACGACGATGGCCGCGGCCGTGACGAGCGACATGGTGATCACCGCAAGCCAGAGCGTCCATACGAACGCTTCCGTCACCACATCCAGCGCCGGCCGCGCCTTGCGCAGCGATTCACCGAGATTTCCGGTCAGCACGTCGCCGACATAACGTCCGAACTGCACCATCAGCGGGTCGTTCAAGCCATGAAGCTCGCGGAACTGCTGCTTCATTTCGGCCGAAGCTTCGACGGGCAGGAAGAGAGCGGCCGGATCGCCCGTCAGGCGGGACAGGAAGAACACCAGCACAAGCAGCCCGACCAGTGAAATCAAGCTCGCCACGGAGCGCTTACGAATGAAACTGAGCATGTCGCCCTCGACTATTATGGCGGCGGATGGGTACCCGCCGCCTTTGGGTCGTGATTGGAAATCCGGGAGCCGGTTTCCGCTGACTATTTGATGCCGATTTCCGACAATTGCAGCATCGAATTTGTAGCGATGGTCGGTTTGAAGTCGATACGCGGCGAAACGCGCGAGAAGCCGACCATGTGGAAGAGAAGGGCGTCGGCAACCACGTCGTCATGCAGGTAGGCGATCAGCTGTGACCAGAGCTTTACACGTTCGTCACCGACTGCCGCCGAAGCGCGCTTGATCAGGTCGTCGACCTTCGGATCGGAGAAGCCCGACTGGGTCCCCTGCGAGGCATATTTGAAGAACATGGTGAAGGACGGGTCGCCCTTGGAGTTGTCGTGCATGGCGGCGACGATGATCGGGCCACGACCTTCCTTGAAGGGCTTGGAGTAGTAGCTCTCGTGCTCGGCCACTTCGACGAACTTCAGATCGACCTTGAAGCCGACTTCCTGGAGCTGCGACTGAACCGCTTCCATGATTTCGGTGACGTTCGGGAAGTTCGCCGTGCGGGCGATCAGCGTGATCGGCGTATCGACCTTTACGCCGGCGGCCTTTGCCTCGGCGAGAAGCTTCTTGGCGCCTTCGGGATCATAGGGGAACACCTTGACGTCCGGGTTCCAGCCTTGCGTGGTCGGCGGCACCAGCGCCGTCGCAAGCACGGCTCCTTGGGGCACCAGCGTGCCGATGAACGCCTGGCGATCGATGGCCAGATTGAGCGCCTTGCGAACCCGCACGTCGTTCAGCGGCTGAATGTTGTGGTCGAGGCGCAGATAGACCGTCTCGCTGTCGAGATAGGAAAAGTCGGTCTTGGGGTCGGTCGCATCGAGCTGCGAGATCGACGGAGAAAGGTCGGCTTCTCCGGCCTTCACCATCGCTGCGCGCACGGACGGATCGGCGCGGAACAGGTAGGTGGCCTCGGTCACCTGGGGTTTGGCACCCCAGTAATCGCTGCGGGCGGCAAGCACGATCTGCTGGCCCGGCGTCCAGTTCTTCAGCGCATAGGGACCGGTGCCGATCGGCTCGCGAATGAATGCGAGCGGGGTTTCTTCCGGGACGATCGTGACCAGCGACATCAGCAGCGGCAGGATCGGCTGGGCGGGGTCGGCCTTGAAGTCGATCGTGTAGGGGTCGACGACATTGGCGCTGATTTTCATTCCACCGAAATAGCGGCGGGATTCGCAGGCGTTCTTGTCGCTCATCACGCGGTCGAAGCTGTGCTTCACATCCTTGGCGTCGAACGTCGTCCCGTTGGAGAACTTTACGCCTTGGCGGAGATGGAACCGCCAGCTGCCGTCCTGGGTCTGCTCCCATTTTTCGGCCAGGCGCGGCATGACGCCCTTCTTGCCGCGAACATCGAGCTCGGTCAGCGTTTCGCTGACGTTCTCCATGATGATACGGCCGATATTGGAACGGGTCGCCATGCACGGCTCCAGCAGATCGGCTTCTTCAGGCAGCACGATCTTGATAGGGCCGGACCCTGCGTAAGCCGGGGCAAGCGCAGATCCGAGGATCAGCGCGGTCATCAGCATCTTCTTCATGTGGTTCACCTCCCAAGTGAATATAAATTGATCAGACACCGTTCCGATCGACCTGCCGTGGCCCGGTGGATGAACGGCTGATTTGGTGATTGGCGAGCCGACCCGTGAAGGAAGACCGATGGCGATTTAGAGGCTCTATCGTGGAGCATTCGGACCTTGGACCGAAAATTTCTCCCGACGGCAGGGCCACATATTTCGCTGCACCGCGATCGCCTACTCCTCCTGTGCTATTCTCCTCCAAACCATGTTCTGTCCCGCACACTTTGTCAAATTGTTTTGCGATGTAATTTTTCGAGAAAAATTCATTCGTAAAAATACCGTTATTTTCCAGATTGTTATGTTGAGTCCGATGCTAGAAACCTGCGGCTGATGCATATTATAAAACTTGACAACTTTGTGTTTCTGGCAATTCTCAGCGCCGAGAGGAGAGCTTTATGAGCCCTGATGAAATAGCGGCAGCAATGACCGGCAAGGTACGGATGACCGCCGGCAGGCACGAAGCCTTCCTGCCTTCCCCCATGGTGCAGAACCATGCAAGCTTCCTGCATCTCCTGGCCGATGGCGCGTTGATCTGCGCCTGGTTCGGTGGCTCGCTGGAAGGAAAGTCCGACATATCCATTTTCGCGTCCGTCCTCGTGCCGGACTCGGACCTCTGGGGTCCGCCGCAGAGGCTGAGCTTCGATGACGCCCGTTCCGAGCAGAACCCGGTTCTATTTACCGCGCCCGATGGCCGGCTCCGGCTTTTCCACACGTCGCAGCCTTCCGGCAACCAGGACGAATGCCGTATCCGCATGGCCGAGATCCGGCGCGATCAAAGCGACCCGACACGGCTGGCCGCGGAGGCGGGCAGTTATCTCGACCTGCCGAAAGGATGTTTTATCCGGGCTCCGCTGACGGTGCGGGATGACGGCGCATGGCTTCTGCCGATCTTCCGCTGCGTTCAGCGGCCGGGCCAGAAGTGGAATGGAAGCCATGATACGGCGGCAATCGGGATATCCACAGATGCCGGGAAAACCTGGCGCCTCGAAGAATTGCCGCAATCGACCGGCTGCGTCCACATGAGTCCCGTCGCCTTGCCAGCAGGCGGCCATGCGGCATTTTTTCGCCGGAGGCAGGCGGATTTCGTCTACCGGAGCGAAAGCGCCGATGGCGGTCGATCCTGGTCGGTGCCCGAGGCAACGGATGTGCCGAACAACAATTCCTCGATCGCAGTTATTCGCCTGACCGATGGCCGGCTGGCGATGATCTGCAATCCGGTAAGCGCGGCTCAGTCTGGCGATCGCCGTGCTTCGCTTTACGATGAACTCGGCGAGAGTGACGAAAGACCGGATGCCGATCCTACGGGCGGCTGCGTGCCCGTCTGGGGCGTGCCGCGCGCGCCGGTCTGTGTCTGTATTTCGAATGATGGTGGGCTTAGTTTTCCAGTCCGAATTCTGATCGAAGACGGGCCGGGTACCTGCCTGTCCAACGATTCCACCGATGGCCGGAACAAGGAAATGTCCTATCCGTGGCTACTGGAAGCGCCGGACGGGACCCTGCACATCGCCTATACCTATCACAGGCGGGCAATCAAATACGTGAGCCTGGCTTCGGGCTGGGCAGACGCGACTGACGGGAGAGTTTGATGAGCAATATCATTGGTATCACCATGGGAGACCCCTGTGGCGTCGGTCCGGAAGTAACAGTCAAGGCGCTGGCCGAGATGTCCGACGCCGATCGCTCCGCAACGCGGGTCTACGGCAATCTTGCGACGCTGGAGGCGGCGCGCGATGCGGTGGGGGTCGCGCTCGATCTCACCCCTTATGTCGTCGACCTTCCGGTGGAGGGAGCGCCTTTGCCCTGGGGACAGCTGTCGTCGGTCGCCGGCGATGCGGCGTTCCGCTTCATCGAGCGCGCCGTGCGCGATGCCGAGGCCGGTTCGATCGGCTGCATCGTCACCGCGCCGATCAACAAGGAAGCGCTCAACCTCGCAGGTCATCATTACGATGGCCACACGGGCATGCTGCGCAGCCTCACCGGTTCGGCAGCGGCATACATGCTATTGGCGTCCGACCGTCTGAAGGTGATCCATGTCTCCACGCATGTTTCCCTGCAGGAGGCCATTCGGCGTGCCACAACGGAACGGGTTCTGGCGACGATCCGCGCCGGCAACGCGCATCTGAAGCGCATCGGTTATGAACGTCCGCGCATTGCGGTTGCCGGCATCAATCCCCATTGCGGCGAAAACGGCCTCTTCGGCACGGAAGATGACGATCAGATCGCGCCGGCCGTTGCGGCCGCCCGCGCCGAAGGCATCGAGGTTCACGGTCCGATCTCCGCCGATACGGTTTTCCACCGCGCCTATTCCGGCGCCTTCGATCTGGTCGTCGCGCAGTATCACGATCAGGGCCATATCCCGATCAAGCTCGTGGCCTTCGATACGGCCGTCAACGTTTCCGTCGATCTGCCGATCGATCGCACCTCCGTCGATCACGGCACCGCGTTCGATATCGCCGGCAAGGGGATCGCCAATCACGGCAACATGAATTCTGCCATCGCCTACGCGCGCAAGCTCGTGGCGGGGGTCCGGTAAGGAACGCGTCATGGCCATTGCACCCATCACACTCCACCAGCCGCTGCGCCTCGCCGTCGGTGCCGGCACGATCAGCCAGGTTGGCGTCTGGGCTGGCGACGTCGTCTCGACCCTGGTCATTGCCACGCCGATTACGGCTGGTTTTGCCGACCGTCTGCAGTTGCCCGGCCGATTTTCGGTATTCGACGCCATTCCAGGCGAGCCGGATACCGCAACGCTGGATGCTGCGCTGGAGGCCGCCCGAAAGGCCCGCCCGCAAATGATCGTCGGACTTGGTGGTGGATCGGTATTGGATGTCGCCAAGCTGGTTGCGGCGCTGTGGGATTCCGAGCAGACCCTCGAAGACGTTGCCGGTCCCAATCGCGTCGCCGGCCGCCGCACGCGGCTTGCCCAGGTCGCGACCACCGCGGGTACCGGCTCGGAGGCCGGGATCCGCTCGCTCATCACCGATCCGGTCAAACGGACCAAGATCGCGGTGGAGAGCCCGCACATGATCGCCGATTTCGCGGTGCTCGATCCTGAGCTGACCTATTCGGTGCCTCCGGCTGTGACGGCTGCGACAGGTGTCGACGCCATGGCGCATTGCGTCGAGGCCTTCACCAACCGCCGTGCCCACCCGATGATCGACGGTTTTGCCCGCATGGGTTTTGGGCTGGTCGGCCGGTACCTGGCGCGGGCGGTGAAGGACGGGCACGATACGGAGGCCCGCGAAGGGCTGATGCTTGCTTCCTATTACGGCGGCATTTGCCTCGGCCCGGTCAATACCGCGGCCGGCCACGCGATCGCCTATCCGCTGGGCACGCGTCTCAACCTGCCGCACGGCCTGGCGAATGCCATCGTTTTCCCGCATGTCCTGGCTTTCAATCAGCCGGTCGTTGCTGCAAAGACCGCGGAAGTGGCTGCAGCATTGGGCCTTGGCGATCACCTCTCCTCGGACGAATTGCGCTCTTCAGCCTACGATTTCTGCGGAGGGCTTGGCATCCAGATGTCGCTGGCGGCTCATGGCGCCAGGCAGGAGGAACTTTCCCTCTACGCTTCGGAGGCACATGCCATCCGCCGGCTGATGGATAACAACCCGGCCGAAATGAGTGTCCAGGATGTGCTGGGTATCTATGAGGCGGCGTTTTGAAATGACGGTCATCCGGCTGTAGGCTGCCGGATGACATCTAGAGGTTTCACCGGTGCGAGGACTGAAACAGTCGCTCGCGTGAACCTTTCAAGTGGTCCAGCATCAGTTGCCGCGATGCTTCCTGGTCACCGCGAGTGATCGCATCGGCGATTGCCTCGTGCTCGCCGAACACTTTCGCGAGTCCGGTGGCTTCTCTTTTCACGGAGGCGCCGTGGAATTTCATCCCCACTGCAATGTGATCTTTCAGGGCTTCCATCGCCGTCGAGAAGTAGTTGTTCTGAGCCGCACGGGCGATGGCCAGATGGAACTGGTAGTCGGCATCTTCACGATGGGCCTGGCGGTTCGTGGCATCGCGCAGCAATTCCAAGGCCCGCTTTATCGCCGCCAGGCTCTCCTTGTCGTGACGCACTGCCGCCGCAGCCGCGGCCGCCGGCTCAAGCGTCATGCGAAATTCATAACAGTTGAGGAGATCGGCGACGTTTTCCAGCTGGCCGAATCCGAGCGGTTCACGCAGGCCGAGCGCACGCACGAAGCTGCCGGCACCGCGCCTCGAATAGATCAGTCCCTGCTCGCGCAACCGTCTCAGCGCTTCCCGGATCACCGGTCGCGACACTTCGAATTCGTTGGCTAGCTCGTGTTCGGTCGGCAACCGTTCATCCGGCTTGTATGCTCCCGACTTGATCGCGCGCAACATCCGCTCAAAGACGATATCGGGAAGGCCCTTGCGGGCAGTACCGCTCTCAAGCCCCATCGTTCAACCCTTCTCGCCCATGGCTATTCTTGCTATCTCGCACAATGTGCCCGGCGTGCCGAATCCGCCGGATTTGGCGATGATGCATTGGCCATCGATATAAGCCAAGCCAAGGCCCGGCAGACATTCGCCGAGAAGCTGGAATCTCGAGACATTCATTGCCTTCAGGACAGCCTCGGCAGTCGCCCCGCCCGACAGAAGCAGAGTGGCGGCCGGCGCCGTCATGTCTGGGACTATGCCGGCCGCCATCCTGTCCGATACCAGAAGCGGCGGATCGTCCTTTCCAGCCGGCGTGGCCTGAACCAGCGTCACGCAATGCTGGGGCGGCGCGATCTTCTCCGGGCGTCCGTTCGGCGCGGCAATATAGTCAAGCACGACCGCCTGCCGCAGTTCCTCGACTTGCGCCAGAGTGATTGGATCTCTCGAGCCGATGACAAAAAGGGCGGGGCCCGGTTTGGGGAGGGCCGGTTCGGCGGTCTGACGGCCGGTCATATGACATGCCAGCGCCTCGGCGAGACCCCTGGCGCCGACAAAAAGATCGGTCCCGGCCTCGCGGCCAATTGCCAGAGCCGCGGACATGTCTTCCTGCGAAAGGGTATCGGGAATGATGGCCCGTTCGGCATGAACGCCAAGCGCATCGGCGACATTCAGCGGCTTGTCCAGGCCGAAACCTTCGACATGTCCGGTTCGGACATTCCGCCCGAAATCGGGTATCGCCGGAGCGACCAGCGCCAGGTGAAAAGGCGTGACGTCAAGCTCGGCGGCGATATTGCCCTTGAGGCGGGAATCGATCTTCTTGAACAGAACGATGTCCGATGGCAGGCACGACAGGGCCGCCGCAGTCGCCTGCCGCGCAGCCTCCGCCCCGACTTCACGAGATCCCAGGTTGATTGAAAGAACCGCGGGCCTCATTTGCAAGGCCCACTCGATAGCCTCGGCGCTCAGCGCGATTTCAGTATGCAAACCCCTGCCGGCAAACGGCGCTGCGCAATCAAGCGCGCCAGTCAGGTCGTCGGCGAGAATAACCAGCATATTAGACCACATGATCTGTTGTTATCTTTTTTGAGCGAAATATGCTCGTATTGTCAATCGTATAACTGCAGTATTTGACAAATTCAGCCGCGGCTCGTGTGCCGGATCGACCGGCCGGGCCGTATTTTTCCGGGCCTTCACTTGCCGCAATTAGCGTCCCTAAACCGAGCGGAATTTGCTTGTCTGACGCGGGAGGTGGAGTGCGCCCGGCCAGTAGTCTTTTTGAAATCCTGCGCTAGATTAAAATGGCACTCTAAGGCAGGGGGCTTCGGTGGCTAGACAGGGCAATGACGTTCAGCGCAGTGGCGTGGATTCGAGCGACCTTTCAGACGTGAATGTCGCGGTGATGGCGGACGAAGATGCCCGCGCCCTGCTTGAAGCTCTCCTGGCGATGAGACGAGGAGACTTTTCGGTCCGGATGCGGTCCGATATGACCGGTGTCACCGGAAAAATCGCAGATACATTAAACGATATCATCGCCGCCAACCAGAAAATGGCGGCCCAGCTCGAGAATGTCGGCCAGGTGGTCGGGCGGGATGGGCGCACCAGCACGCGGGTCAGATTTGGACTTTCCGACGGAGCCTGGGCCGACATGGAAGGGTCGATCAACACCCTGATCGACGATTTGCTGTGGCCGACGACGGCGGTCACCCGGACGATCACGGCGGTCGCCAAAGGCGACCTGCTCCAGACGGTTCCGCTTGACGTGGATGGGCGACCGCTGAAAGGCGAATTCCTGCGTTCAGCCGAGATCGTCAACACGATGATCAAACAGCTGAGCGTCTTCACATCCGAAGTGACGCGTGTCGCCCGCGAGGTCGGCACGGACGGCAAATTGGGTGGGCAGGCTCAGGTTCCGGAAGTCACCGGCGTTTGGAAGGACCTCACCGAGAGCGTCAACTCGATGGCTTCGAACCTGACCGCTCAGGTCCGCAATATCGCAGACGTCACGATTGCAGTCGCCAACGGCGATCTTTCCAAAAAGATCACCGTCGATGTTCGCGGCGAAATCCTGCAGCTGAAGGAAGCCATCAACACGATGGTGGACCAGCTCCGTTCCTTCGCGTCGGAAGTGACGCGCGTTGCCCGAGAGGTCGGCACGGAAGGAAAGCTGGGTGGCCAGGCTCTTGTGCCGGGCGTTGCGGGCACGTGGAAGGATTTGACCGACTCGGTCAATGCAATGTGCGGTAACCTGACGGCGCAGGTGCGAAACATCGCCCAGGTGACGACCGCCGTCGCCCGCGGCGACCTCTCCCGAAAGATCACCGTCGATGTGTCCGGCGAAATCCTTGAACTGAAGGAAACCATCAATACGATGGTCGACCAGCTCAATGGCTTTGCCGGCGAGGTGACGCGTGTCGCCCGCGAAGTCGGCACCGAAGGCCGGCTGGGCGGCCAGGCCCAGGTGCCCGGCGTCGCCGGAACCTGGAAAGACTTGACCGACAACGTCAATTCCATGGCCTCCAATCTAACGGCCCAGGTCCGCAACATCGCCGAAGTGTCGACTGCAATCGCCAATGGCGACCTGTCGAAAAAGATCACGGTCACGGTTTCGGGTGAAATCCTGGAACTCAAGGAAACCATCAACACGATGGTCGATCAGCTGAATGCCTTCGCTTCGGAGGTGACGCGCGTCGCGCGCGAAGTGGGGACCGAAGGACGGCTCGGCGGGCAGGCAAACGTCCGCGGTGTCGCAGGCACCTGGAAGGACCTGACGGAGAACGTCAACTCCATGGCCGGGAACCTGACGGCACAGGTCCGCAACATTGCCGAGGTCTCCACGGCAATCGCCAATGGCGACTTGTCGAAGAAGATTACCGTCGACGTCAAGGGTGAGATCCTGGAGCTGAAGGAGACCATCAACACCATGGTCGACCAGCTCAACGCGTTTGCCTCGGAAGTCACGCGTGTCGCGCGCGAAGTGGGAACCGAAGGCCGGCTTGGCGGCCAGGCCAACGTGCGCGGCGTCGCGGGAACGTGGAAGGACCTGACAGACTCGGTCAATTCCATGGCCTCCAACCTGACCGGCCAGGTGCGCAACATCGCCGAAGTTGCGACCGCCGTCGCCCAGGGTGACCTGTCGAAGAAGATCACCGTGACAGTGTCGGGTGAAATTCTGGAGCTCAAGGAGACCATCAACACGATGGTGGACCAGCTCAACGGCTTTGCCGGAGAGGTGACGCGTGTCGCCCGAGAGGTCGGGACTGAAGGGCGGCTCGGGGGCCAGGCGAACGTTCTGGGTGTTGCCGGCACGTGGAAGGATCTGACCGATTCGGTGAACTCGATGGCCGGCAACCTGACGGCTCAGGTCCGCAACATCGCCGAGGTCTCGACGGCGATCGCCAACGGCGACCTTTCGCGCAAGATCACCGTCGACGTGAAGGGGGAAATCCTTCAGCTGAAGGAAACCCTCAATACGATGGTGGACCAGCTCAATCGGTTCGCCTCGGAAGTGACGCGTGTGGCGCGCGAAGTGGGTACCGAAGGCAAGCTCGGCGGCCAGGCTCAGGTGCCGGGTGTTGCTGGGACCTGGAAGGATCTGACCGAGAACGTCAACTCGATGGCCTCCAACCTCACCGGTCAGGTGCGAAACATCGCGGAAGTGACGACTGCGGTCGCAAGAGGAGATCTGTCGCGCAAGATCACGGTCGACGTGAAAGGCGAAATCCTGGAACTGAAAAACACCATCAACACGATGGTGGACCAGCTCAACGCCTTCGCCGGGGAAGTGACGCGCGTCGCACGCGAGGTGGGCACCGAAGGCAAGCTCGGCGGCCAGGCGCAGGTCTCGGGTGTCGCGGGTACCTGGAAGGATCTGACGGATTCGGTGAACTCGATGGCCGGCAACCTGACGGCCCAGGTCCGGAATATCGCTGAGGTCGCCACCGCGATCGCCAATGGCGACTTGTCGCGCAAGATCACCGTCGACGTTCGTGGTGAAATCCTGCTGTTGAAGGACACGCTCAACACCATGGTCGACCAGCTTCGGTCGTTCGCGGGCGAAGTGACGCGCGTGGCGCGCGAGGTCGGCACTGACGGCCGTCTTGGCGGTCAGGCGGTGGTGCCGGGCGTCGCCGGCACCTGGAAAGACCTGACCGACAACGTCAACCTGCTTGCCGCCAATCTCACCACGCAGGTCCGCAACATCGCCGAAGTAACGACCGCTGTCGCGCGAGGCGATCTGTCGCGAAAGATCACCGTCGACGTGAAGGGCGAAATTCTCGAACTGAAGAATACCATCAACACGATGGTCGATCAGCTGAACGCCTTTGCGGGCGAAGTCACGCGTGTGGCGCGCGAAGTCGGCACCGAGGGCAAGCTCGGCGGACAGGCGCAGGTGCCGGGCGTCGCCGGTACGTGGAAAGATTTGACCGACACGGTCAACGTCATGGCGGCCAATCTCACCGAGCAGGTGCGCGGCATCGTCAAGGTGGTGACGGCGGTTGCCAACGGCGATCTCAAGCAGAACCTCACCGTCGCGTCCAAGGGCGAGGTCGCCGCACTTGCCGAAACCATCAACAACATGACCAATACACTGGCGACCTTCGCCGACCAGGTCACCACGGTGGCTCGCGAAGTGGGCGTCGAAGGCCGCCTCGGCGGTCAGGCGAACGTGCCGGGCACCGCCGGTACGTGGAAAGATCTGACGGGTAACGTCAACCTGCTGGCGGCAAACCTGACCACCCAGGTCCGCGCGATCGCCGAGGTCGCAACCGCCGTGACAAAGGGCGATCTGACGCGGTCGATCCAGGTGGAAGCGCGCGGTGAAGTCGCCGAGCTCAAGGACAACATCAATACGATGATCGGCAACCTGCGCCTGACGACGGAGCAGAATACCGAACAGGATTGGCTGAAGACGAACCTGGCGAGATTCACCAACATGCTCCAGGGGCAGCGCGACCTGACGCTGGTCGGGAAAATGCTGCTTTCGGAACTCGCGCCTCTCGTCGGGGCACATCAAGGCGTTATCTATCAGGTGGACGCTGAGGATCACCAGCCAACCCTGTCTCTGCTGTCAAGTTACGCGGACGGGGTCGGTGCGGCACATCCGCGGCGTCTGGCGTTCGGCCAGGGGCTTGTGGGGCAGTGCGCCATCGATGCCCGGCGCATTCTGGTTACCAATCTTCCCGACAATGTCGTTCCCATCAGCTCTGGCGTTTTCTCGACCCTTCCCAAGAGCGCCATCGTTCTGCCGGTTCACTTTGAAGGGCAGGTCAAGGCGGTGATCGAGCTTGCGTCGGCCGGCGAATTTACCGAGTTGCAGCTTTCCTTCCTGGACCAGCTGACGACCTCGATCGGCATCGTACTCAACTCGATCGAGGCGACGATGCAGACGGAAGGCCTGCTCAAGCAATCCCAGCAGCTTGCGACAGAACTTCAGACGCAGCAGAGGGAGTTGCAGCAGACCAACGAGCAGCTTGAGCAAAAGGCGCAGCAGCTCGAAGAACGAAATGTCGAGGTCGAGGCGAAGAACCAGGAAATCGAGCAGGCCCGCCGCGCGCTGGAAGAAAAGGCAACCGAGCTGGCGCTGACGTCGAAATACAAGTCCGAGTTCCTCGCCAACATGTCGCACGAGCTGCGCACGCCGCTGAACTCGATCCTGATCCTCGGCCAGCAGCTCGGAGAAAACCCCGACGGCAACCTCTCCGGCAAGCAGGTGGAGTTCGCAAAGACGATCCACGGGGCTGGCACCGATCTCCTCAACCTGATCAGTGATATTCTCGACCTCTCCAAAATCGAGTCGGGGACCGTATCGGTTGATGCCGAAGAGATATTCATCACCAACCTGCTGGAGATGATGTCGCGGCCGTTCAGGCATGAGGCGGAAAATCGCGATCTCAGCTACATGGTCGAGATTGGCGAAGACGTGCCGAGAAGCATCATTACCGACTCCAAGCGGTTGCAGCAGATCCTCAAGAACCTGTTGTCGAACGCCTTCAAGTTCACCGCGCAAGGCGGTGTCACGCTGAAAGTCGCGCCGGTGACCGAAGGCTGGTCGCTGGATCATTCGTCTCTCAAACATGCGCCATCGGTGATCGCCTTCGAGGTCACCGATACCGGGATCGGAATACCGCCCGAAAAGCAGCGCATCATATTCGAGGCTTTCCAGCAGGCTGACGCTTCGACCAGCCGGAAATACGGCGGCACCGGGCTGGGCCTTGCGATCAGCCGTGAACTCGCGAACCTTCTTGGCGGCGAAATCCAGCTGCGCAGCACGCCCGGCGTCGGCAGCACGTTCGTGCTCTATTTGCCGCTGACTTATGTGGGCGCCTCCCCCGCTTCTAAGGCCCTGCCGGCCCACAGCAATGTCGTGCAGCTCGCAGAGGCTGCCGCCGCACGTCGCGCCGACAAGCCCGCGGAACAGGTCGAAGACGATCGTGGCGAAATACAGCCCGGGGATGCGGTTCTGCTGATCGTCGAGGACGATCCGCATTATGCCCGCGTCCTTGTCGATCTGGCCCATGACAGCGGGTTCAAGGTGCTGGTGGCGACGCGCGGTGGCGAAGCGCTGAATTTGGCGCAGGAATACAAACCTGCCGCGATATCCCTCGACATTTTCCTGCCGGACATGCTCGGCTGGACGGTGCTGAGCCAACTCAAGCAGAGCGCGGCGACGCGGCATATTCCCGTTCAGATCATCAGCCTTGACGAGGACCGTCAACATGGCCTCACACGCGGCGCCTTCGCATTCATGAGCAAGCCGACCACGACCGACAGTCTCGGTAAAGCATTCCTGCGGCTGAAGAATTATGCGGAGCCGCGCCGCAAACGGCTTCTCCTTGTTGAAGACAGCGAGGCTGAGCGGCTGAGCGTGACCGCTCTGCTCAGCCATGACGATATCGACATCGAAAGTGTAGGCTCGGGTGCCGAGGCGCTCGCCGCACTTAAAGAGGATCCGGCCGACTGCGTCGTTCTCGATCTCACCCTGCCTGACATGTCCGGCTTCGAAGTTCTGGAAAAGATCCGTGACGACGATGACATTGCCGAGGTTCCGGTCGTGGTCTTCACGGGACGCGAGCTCTCGCCCGAGGAGGACGCCCAGCTACACACCATGGCGCGCAGCGTCGTGGTGAAGGGTGTCGAGTCGCCTGAGCGTCTCCTGGACGAGACTGCCCTGTTCCTCCACAGGGTCGTGGCCGATATGCCTGCCGCCAAGCAAGCGATGCTCGAGGAACTTCACAGCTCCGACGAGGATCTGATCGGAGAGACCGTTTTGCTGGTGGACGACGACGCCCGCAATATTTTCGCACTCAGCAGTGTTCTCGAACGTCGCGGAATGAGAGTTCTGACCGCGACCACAGGCAGCGAAGCCATCGACGTCATTCAGAAGGATCGGGCCATCGCCATCGTTCTGATGGACATCATGATGCCTGGAATGGATGGTTACGAAACGACGCAGGTGATCCGCTCGGACCCCAGATTCCGACGCCTGCCGATCCTTGCGCTGACCGCGAAAGCAATGAAAGGCGATCGCGAGAAGTGCCTGGAAGCGGGTGCGTCTGATTATCTGGCAAAGCCGGTCAATACCGAACAACTGCTATCCGCGCTCCGCATGTGGTTGCACCGCTAGGGGATATGGCCATGGACCCTGTCAACATCCTTCTCGTGGACGATCAGCCGGCAAAACTTCTAAGTTATGAGGTGGTGCTCCAGGAGCTTGGTGAAAATCTGATCAAGGCCCAGTCCGGCCGAGAGGCTTTGGAGCACCTCCTGCGCAACGATATTGCCGTCATTCTGGTGGATGTCTGCATGCCGGAGCAGGATGGTTTCGAGCTCGTCAGCATGATCCGGGAGCATCCCCGCTACCAGCATACGGCAATCATATTTGTATCGGCCGTCATGATGGCCGAACCGGACCGGCTGCGCGGTTATGCGGCCGGAGCCGTCGATTATGTCTCGGTACCCATCGTTCCCGAAGTTCTGCGGGCCAAGGTGCGAGTGTTCGCTGACTTGTACCGAAAGACGAGGGAACTTGAGCGGTTGAACGCTGACCTCGAGGATAGGGTTCGCGAACGTACCGCCGAGCTCGAAGCTTCCTCCAATCAATTGCGTCAGCTTAACGAAGAACTCGAGGAACGGATTGACCAGAGGACGCGCGAGCGGGAAGAGGCGATTGCTCAGCTGTTCGAGGCGCAGAAGCTGGACACGATCGGTCAGCTGACCGGCGGCGTCGCCCATGATTTCAACAATCTGCTGATGGCGGTGCTGGGCAGCCTGAACCTCCTGAAGAAGCGGCTTCCCATCGATGAGAAGAGCGAGCGGTTGGTCGCCAATGCGATACAGGCAGCCGAGCGTGGCGCGGCTTTGACCCAGCGGTTGCTGGCATTCGCGCGCCGCCAGGAATTGAAGCCGCACGCGGTCGATTTCGCCGCGCTCTTCGAAAACATTCAGGACCTCCTGAGCAAGGCGCTCGGACCTGGGGTGGATATCAGGAAAGATATTCCGCCCCGGCTTCCGCAGTTGCTGGTCGACAGCAATCAGCTCGAACTTGCCCTCCTCAATCTGTTCGTCAACGCCCGGGATGCCATGACGGGGGGCGGCACGATCATCGTGTCCGCAGAAGAAAAAGATGTCACGCGGGCCAGCAGCCTGACCGCCGGCCGTTACGTGCGGATTTCGGTTTCCGACACCGGAGAGGGCATGGACGAAGCCACGGTGACGCGTGCGGCCGAGCCCTTTTTTACGACGAAGGGACCTGGGAAGGGAACCGGTCTGGGCCTTTCCATGGTACACGGTCTGGCGGCCCAATCGGGCGGCATTCTGGACCTGTCGAGTGTCAAGGGAGAGGGGACGACCGTCTCCCTGTGGCTGCCGGTCGCCAACGATATCGGCGGGACAGCGCCATGGCCGGAGCCCGTGCCCCAGGATGCTGCTCCCAATATGCCGAATGCGCTGACGGTACTGGTTGTCGATGACGATGCGCTCGTCAGCATGGGAACCTCGGCAATGCTGGAAGATCTTGGCCATGTCACCACGGAGGCGTCCTCGGCCGCTGCCGCACTGGAAATCCTCAACTCGGGCCAGAGGTTCGACCTCGTCATCACGGACCACGCCATGCCGGGCATGACTGGCGCGGAGCTCGCGCGCCGGATCGTCGCCTCCTATCCGAGCTTGCCGGTGATCCTCGCCTCCGGATATGTTGAACTACACGAAGATCACGGGCTTTCAGATCTCCCGCGGATGACGAAACCATTCACTCAAGAGCAACTTCAGACGGCAGTGCATCGGGCGGTGGCCGAGCGGGCGTCAGCCGCCTGAGCGCCCCTTCGGGCTCTACAATTTTTCGCAACCTGATATCTGCCTTCAGACCGGCAGCCACCCCGCGGCGAGGGGGTGATCTGCGGAAAGCGGCAGGCGTACGATCAGGCCTTCCCTTGCCGATGCGTAGATTGCCGTAACAAGCTCGATCGAGTGATAGCTTTCCTGAAGCGATGGCAGATAGAGGTCCGGCTTCCCGGTGAGACGCGCATGGACATCCGCGAATAGTCCCGGAAACCGTGGAAGGACGTCGGGTATTTCTCGGGTTGCCGCATCGATCTCGGGCTGCCGCGACGGGTCGGTGGCTTCGAACTTCCACGGTCCCGCCCCGATCTGATAGGCCTCTGCGCCTGACGTGACCGTGACGTGCTCGAAACACATCCTCAACCGCGAACTGTTTCCGGCCGCACCCAAGGTGACCGACGACGTGATCAGCGCGCCCTGCGCGGTGCGCATGGAAAGCACCGCGCAATCCTCGGTCTCGATCGGATTGACGCGGGTATCGAGGAAGGCGGCGACCTCCACGACATCTCCGACGAGATGAGTCATGAGATTGTGGATATGGCATGCATGGCTGACAAGTACGCCGCCGAGTTCGCCTTTCCATGTGCCCCGCCAGCGTTCTGCGTAATAATCCAGGCCCCGCTGCCAATGTGTCTCCAGCGCTACAACGTAAGGCCGGCCGAGGAGCCCTCGGACCTTCAATTCGTGTGCAGCTCGGTAGCCGGCGCCATAACGATACTGGAAGACGGGAAAGACCTGCCGCCCAGTTCGTTCGGAAAGCTCGGCGATCCGGCTCACCTCGGTTATCGAACCGGCAAGCGGTTTTTCGCAGACCACGTGCTTTCCTGCTTCCAGGGCTGCAAGCGTCATCGGCGCGTGCAGTTGTGGCGGCAGGCAGATGTCGACCAGATCCACGAGAGGATCGGCGAAGACCTGGTTGATGTCGGGAACAGCCTGGCTGCCCGGCGCCTCTCGCGCCGCGTCCTCGGCGCGAGACAGGTTGAGATCGCAGACGTAACGGACGTCGAACAGATCAGCCAATTCGGCATAAGCGGCGATGTGCGCCTTGCCTATACCCGCGCCGATGACGGCGACCCGGACACGCTCCGTCATCGATCTGTTTTCTCTTCCGCGACAAGTTGCGCCTGCAGTCCCAACCGCGTCGCGAGGAACGCATGAGACTGGCCCATGGCCGTCTCGGTTCGCCTTTCCACGTCGGCGGCCAGGCGGGCGAAAAACGGCTTTCCGGCGCCGCTCGCCTCGAACCGCTGTACACCCGACTTGTCGACCAGGAAGACGTGGTCCTGGCCGTCCCGGCCGGCGATGTCGATGTATTTGCGCAGCTCGATATAACCTTCCGTCCCCAGAATGGTCATCCTGCCGTCGCCCCAGACGGGAAGACCGTCGGGCGTCAGCCAATCGACACGGGCATAACCCCGGCCGCCATTACCCTCTAGCAGCACCTCGCCGAAATCCTGGAATGCAGGCCGATCCGGATTTGCGACATTGGTCACATGGGCGGAAACCACGCGTGCCTCGGTCGACCCGGTATAATGGAGGAACTGATCGAACTGATGGGCGCAGATATCGGCGAGAATTCCGCCGCAGCGAGCTCTGTCCCAGAACCAATCCGGCCTCAGATGCGCATTCAAGCGATGCGGTCCGAGACCGACCGTCTGAACCACCTTGCCGATCCGACCTTGGCCAATCAGCTGGTCCGCCAGGGTGGCGCTCTCGACGGAGACACGTTCGGAAAAGGACACGGTCCAGCGTCGCCCGGTATCCGCGACGGTGCGTTGGATGTCTGCCAGCTGTTCCAGACTGGTGCAGCCGGGCTTGTCGACCAGAACGTCCTTGCCGTGCACCATTGCCGCCACCGCGATATCGGCGCGCTCGCTGTTGATTGCGGCCGAGAGGACAAGGACAATGCTTTCATCGTCGAGGATGGCCTGCATCGACCGGGCCGGCAGATCCGGATAGGTTTCCTGGAATGTCTTGCGGGCCGCCTCTGGGGTCTCCTCGCCCGTTGTCCACGCTACGAGCGTGGCGCCGGCATCCAACATGCCGTTGATCATGCCGTAGATATGTCCATGGTCTATGCCGATGACGCCGATACGAAGGTTAAAAGCCATGGGAACTACCTGTTCAGGTGGATGCCGCGAGCGCGGAGCATGGATTGTATGTTGACCAACGAGCCCGTTTCTATGGAAGCGTTGGCAGCGATGCCGGTGAGGATGGACCAGGCGCCGGCAACATGATCGGAAGCCCGGCCATAAGGATCGGGCTGCATGCTTTCCGGATCAAAGATATAACCCAGCATGACCGGATCCGCGCCGCCGTGATCCCCCGTCGCCTTCGGAACGGTGAGCTGGCGCGGAGGCTCGCCGGCCAGGTGGAGTTCGGTGGTGATCGCATCTTCGTCCGCATGGGCGCGTTTGCCGCCGAAAACCCCATGGACCTCGACATGGCGATGGGTAATGTCGCCTTTGGTGCCCTGGAACTTGATCTCCAGCCCTTCCCAGGGCGAATAGGCAGTCAGGGTGTAATTGGCGGTGACGCCCGAGGCGTAGCGGATATGCGCCTGCATCGTATCTTCGATGCCGATCTCTTCGTCGAATACGCAAAGGTCTCGGAAATAGCCGTCTTCGTGCTCAGCCTCCACATAGAGTTTGCGCAGGTTTTCGTCGGCTGCAAGGTCGAGGCGGAAATCGCACTTATAGGCGACGGGACAGTCGCTGCAGCGTGGCCCACGGCCCGCGAGGCCAAGTTCCACTGCCATTTCCGGGCGATAAAAGACGCGTCGGCCGGAGGCGAGGACCTCCGTCGGCGCGGTCCCCAGCCACCAATTGAGAAGATCGAAATGGTGGGTCGATTTGTGGACCAGGAGCCCGCCGGAATTCTCCTTCTGGCGGTGCCAGCGGCGGAAATAATCGGCGCCGTGAACCCGATCGAGGTGCCAGCGGAAATCGACCGCCGTCACGGTGCCGATCGCTCCCGATGAAATCAATTCCTTGATTTGGGTGCGTGCCGGCGAATAGCGGTAGTTGAAGGTCACGGTGACCTTTCGGCCCGTGCGCGCCTGGGCATCGACGATCTGCTTGAGACGGCTGAGATCGATCGTCAGCGGCTTTTCGCAAATGACGTCGCAGCCGGCCTCGAAGGCACGAACGATGTAATCGGCATGCAGGAAATCCGGCGTTGCGACAACGACCGTATCCGGCCTCTGTTCCGCGATCAGGCGATCGAAATCGGCGGCAAGATAAGTCGCGACGCCGTTCGTCCCGGGCTTTGAGGCCGCCTGCGCCGCTTCGCCAAGGCGATGCGCATTGCTGTCGCAAAGGGCAACGATCTCATGTTTATCGGCATAATCTTCAACGACGGAATTGCGGAACATCTGATGCCGGGAGCCGCATCCAACAATGGCGATCTTCACTGTGCTTGGCTTTCTTTCTGGATGGGTTCGATGCGTTTGCCTGCGCCATCGAAATAGTGGAGTTCGGGGAGGTCGAATCCGATGGTGACCGGATCGCCCATCCGGTAGGGCGTCCGTCCGTTGTCGCTGGCCAGCAGCACCTGGCCTGAAGACAGCGCGATATGCAGCAAGGTCTCGCTGCCAAGATATTCCACGAGCCGAATCGTGCCTTCGCCCGTGACGTCGCCATTGCCGACACGCAGAGACGAAGGCCGCACGCATAACGTCAGCGCCGGATTCTCGGTCGGAAGCTCGGCAATCGAAAAGTCGGGCATGCCGGCCACCGACACAGTGGTCTTTCCGGACCCGCGGGTTGCTCTTGCCTGTAGCATGTTGATCTTCGGAGAGCCGATGAAGCCTGCTACGAAGAGGTTCTGCGGCCGTATATAGAGTTCTTGCGGCGTACCGAGCTGTTCGATCTTGCCACCGCGCAGGACCACGATTCGGCTTGCCATGGTCATCGCTTCGACCTGGTCATGGGTCACGTAGATCATGGTGGTGCCGAGGCGGGCGTAGAGCGAGGCCAACTCCGCGCGCATCTGCACGCGCAGTTCCGCGTCCAGATTGGAAAGCGGCTCGTCGAACAGGAAAAGCTGCGGCTCGCGCACGATCGACCTGCCGATGGCGACGCGTTGCTTCTGGCCACCCGAAAGCTGGCGCGGCTTGCGGTCCATGAGCTGCTCGATCTGCAGGATGCGCGCGGCGTCCGCCACCCGCCGCTCCACCTCGGCGCGAGACACCTTGACGTTCTGAAGGCCGAAAGCCAGGTTCTTTCGCACGCTCATATGAGGATAGAGAGCGTAGCTTTGAAAGACCATGGAAAGCTCGCGCTTGGAGGCGGGCAAGTCGTTGACGACCTTTCCGCCGATCGAGATCGTTCCTTCGCTGATGTCTTCGAGGCCTGCGATCATGCGCAGGAGCGTCGACTTTCCGCAGCCCGATGGACCGACGAGAACAAGAAACTCGCCGTCGTGGATGTCCAGATTCAGCCCCTGGATGATGGACAGCGCCCCATAGCGCTTGCCGACGTTTCGAAGCGTCAATCCTGCCATGCGTCTTGTTCCCTATTTCATTCCGGAGGTGGCGATGCCGCGCACGATGAGTCTCTGGAACAGGACGAAGAAGATGACGACCGGGACCAGCGAAAGGACCGACATCGCAAACATCTGGCCATAGGCGGACTGCCCTTCCTGATCGAGGAAGAGGCGAAGCGCCAGCGGCACGGTGTAGCTCTTGATGTCGTTGAGGTAGATGAGCGGGGCCAGGAAATCCTCCCAGACCCAGATCAGCGAAAAGATCGCCGCCGTGCCCATGGCCGGCAGCGAAAGCGGCAATATGATTGCCCAATAGATCTTGAAGGGCGAACAGCCGTCGATCATCGCAGCTTCGTCCAACTCGCGGGGTAGTTGCCGAAAGAACTGCACCATCAGGAAGATGAAAAAGGCATCGGAGGCGAGGAAGCGCGGCACCACGAGGGGCAGATAGGTGTCGACCCAACCGAGGTTCAGGAACTGAACATATTGGGGGATGAGAACCACGTGATAGGGGATCATCAGGGTCATCATCATCAGCGCGAAGAAGAAGCTGCGCCCGGTGAAACTCAGCCGTGCAAAGGCATAGGCCGCAAACGAGCAGGAGACCAGATTGCCGATTACCGACAGGCTCGTGACGATCGCCGAGTTCACGTAGAAGACCGTGAAGGATATCGGCAGCGCGTACCAGCCCTTCGTGTAGTTCTCGAACCGAAATTCGGAAGGCCAAAGCGTCAGGCTGCCGAAAATCTCGTTTTCCGGCTTCAACGAGGAAGCGAGCAGCCAGAACAGCGGATAGAGCATCACGCATGACACGGTGATTAGGAAGATATGCTTGAGGATCCGGCCGTTGCGATCGCGTTTGTCCCGCTTCAGCCGAAGCTCGTGAGCGACGCGCGCGGCCTCATCCACCTGGATGGCGATTTCCAGATCAGTCGCGCTCGTTTTCATAGTGCACCCAATATTTGGAAGTGAAGAAAGCGATCGCGGTGAAGGTCGCTATGATGACCAGCAGGAACCAGGCAAGCGCCGATGCATAACCCATGCGGAAGAATTTGAAGGCCTCGTTGAACAGGTAGACCGTGTAAAACAGGAGGCTGTCCGCCGGCGCGCCGGTGCCGTTGGAGATGATGAAGGCGCTGGAAAAGGTCTTGAAGGAATCGATGGTCTGCAGCACCAGATTGAAGAAGATCACCGGAGCAAGGAGCGGCAAGGTGATGCGGGTGAATTGCCGCCAGCGCGGCGTGCCGTCGATTTCCGCCGCCTCGTACAGATCCCGCGGAATGCCGCGAAGGCCAGCCAGAAAGATCAGCATCGGCGAGCCGAACTGCCACATGGCGAGCACGACAATCGTGAAGAGCGAAGTGTCGGGATCGGTGATCCAGGAGGCACCCTGGATTCCCACCATTGCCAGAACCTGATTGACGACCCCGTCGGCCGCGAAAAGCTGACGCCACAATATCGCGATTGCAATCGAAGAGCCGAGCAGGGACGGCAGGTAGAAGATGGCTCGGTACAGGCCGATCGTCCGCAAGCCCTTGTCGAGCAGCATGGCGACACCGAGGGCCATGATCAGGCGGGCGGGCACAGCCAGCGCAACATAGGTAAAAGTGACCTGCAGCGCTTTCCAGAAGCGCCGATCCCGGGTGAACATGTATTCGTAATTGCCCCAACCGATCCATCGGGGCGCGCTCACCATGTCATAGCGGGTGAAGGATAGATAAAGCGACGCAAGGATCGGCCCCAGGGCGAGCAGGAAAAATCCGATCAGCCATGGGAGAAGAAACACATAGGCCGGTGCATTGCGGGCAAAAAAACGTCTCATCGAAACGACCTTGTTGTCGGAAGAGAGGCCCCGGCGGCAGGAATTGCCGGGGCCTTGATATTCCCGCACCGATTACTGGGCGCGCTCGACGATCGACTGGGCGTCTTCGATGAAGGTGGCAGCGGCTTTCGCAACTTCCACCTTGCCAAGCACGACGTCGGTGCCGGCACGCATGAAGGCGTCTCGCACCTCTCCAGCTCCCTTGGGGGCAGGCAGCGGCAGCGGGCCGACCTTGCTCTGAATCGCTGCGAAGTAGTCGACCGAGAGTTTTTCGACCTCCGTAAGCTTGGGCGTCAGCGCTGCACGGATTTTTGGCGAACAGGGAATACCGCGTTCGAGACCGAGAATGCCGGTGATCTCGGGATCGTTGACCCAGGCATTCATATAGGCAATTGCGGCCTCCGTGTCCTTGGCGTCCCGGCTGAGGGACAGGAACATCGAGGGCTTGATGAACTGGCCAGGCTTGCCGCCCGCCTTGTGGGGCACCATGGCGGCACCGATCTTGTCTTTTGCCACCGACTGGATGCCGACCAGCTGGTTGGACCAGTAGTGGGACATGGCGGTATCGCCGACGGCGACGCCCGATTCGGCAATCGGCGGATCGAGAATAACGGTCTTGTTCTTGTCGCGAACGACCCCTGCCTTGCGCAGGTCGGCCCACATCTGCCACCAGCTCGCGACGTCCGCCGCTGTCGCCGTGACCTTGCCTTCGGGGCTGTAGAATTCCCGACCGTTCTGGCGAACCCAGGATTCGAAGGTCTCGATCATCAGGGACAGGTCGTCCGAGCCCTTCATCTTGCCCCCGGACTTGGCGGTAATCTTTTCGCATGCCTTGGCGAAATCGTCCCAGGTCCAGTTGATCAGGTCTGCGTCGATGCCCGCTTCCTGGAATGCGCGCGTATTGTAGACCATGACCTGGCTGTTCGAGCCGATGTTGAGGGCATAAAGCTTTCCGTCGACCCTGCCGCCATCGAGGGGGCCTTTGTCGAAGTCGGCGATCATCAGGCTCTTGCCGGCGAATTCATCGAGAGGCTTCAGAGCCCCGCGATTGACATATTCAAACAGGAACCGGTAATCCATCTGCACCAAGTCGGCCATGTTCCGGCCTGCGGTCTGGGTCGCCATTTTGGTCCAGTAGTCGCCCCAGCCGATCGTTTCGCCGGAGACGGCGATACCGGCGTTCTTCTTCTGGAATGCGTCGATAACGGCAAAGGTGCGCTTGTCGCGCTCCGGATTGCCCCACCAATAGTGGCGGATGGTGCGCGTGGCAGCAAGCGCCGGCATGGCCGGAAGCGCAGAAGCGGCTGCCGCCGCTCCTATCGTGCCCAATAAAGTTCGCCTTGTCAGTTTGGTCATTTTGTCCTCCTCCTTCTAACTCCGGAGCGTCTGGTCGGCGCCGGATGCGTTGCGGTTGTTCCATGGTTTGCCGCGTGCCGGCTCCTCCTGCCGGACACGCTCCATTCTTCTTGGCGCAGCTCGCTACACGAAGCTGCGCAAAAGTTCAGTCAGGCAGAGCATCGCCATCGCCTGCCCGTAAGGCATGGATGTCAGCTTGATCTGCCGGTAGAAATCGAGATCGCCGCCCATCGCCGTGCCGAAAGAAACCTGCCGGAGCTCTCCCTCCGGGCTGATGTTATCGATCACGCCTTTCATGGCTTTCTCGGCGGTCTCCAGATACTCGATGCCCAGATACCGCTTGCGTACGCCCTTCATCAGACCATAGGCAAAGCCGGCGGTCGCCGAGGCTTCCAGATAGCTCGACGTATCGTCGATCAGCGTGTGCCACAGGCCCGATGGATGTTGGTGGAGTTTCAGCGCTGCCGCCTGCCGGCCGAGCAGGGACACGAGATGGCGGCGGACGGGATCGCTCTCAGCCAGGTCCAGGAGCTCGATGAATTCCGGAATGGCGATGGTGATCCAGCTATTGCCGCGTGCCCAGCGAGCGCGGGCAAAATTATGATTGCCGTCGAACGTCCAGCCATGGAACCAGAGGCCGGTTTGCGTGTCGCAGAGATATTGGGCGTGCACCAGGAATTGGTATTTTGCCTCCGCCACGAATTCCGGGCGCTTGAGCACGAGGCCGATCTTGGCAAGCGGCAGCACGCTCATCATCAGCGTGTCGTCCCACATCTGCTGATCATTGACGCTGTTATAGACGATATGCTGCAGCCCACCTTCGCGGGTACGCGGCATTTCATGCATCACCCATTCGGCCCACGTTTCCAGGTAGGGCCGCCAACGGGGATCTCCCGTCAGCTCGTAGAGATGGGCAAGCGTCAGGAACGGTGCGACGGTGTTGATGTTCTTTGTGGGGGTCCCTTCAGCAAGCCGGGCTTCAAACCAATCGACGATGATATCCATCACCTTCTGGTTGCCGGTCAGCTGCCAATATTTGAGAAGGCCAAAAAGTGCGACGCCATGGGTCCATTCCCAGCCCGCCCAGCCTTTGGTGTCGATAACCCGGCCGTCGTCGAGGCGCAGGAGGAATTCACCAGTGCGATCCTCGATATGGATAAGGTTGTCGATCAGCCGATCGATGAGGCCGCACACATCGTGGCGCTCGATAAGATGTTGCTTTTGCCGCAGCAGCGGATGCATGCCGGACGTCCTCCACAAATATTCGGAACGATATTCCGGATTTTAAGAAATCATACTCTCCATGGCTTTTCAACCGTGTTTTTCTGTTGCACTCTGCGCCCGTTCCGCATGCTCACCTGTATCTTGACACAGGTTTTTTCAAATTCCAGAATAAGATTTCGAAAAAAATAGAACGCGCTATGTCAGAGTTGAACCCAAAAACCGAAAATGTCGCCGCCGTCCTCAAGGTTTTCGCCGTGATGGAGGCCTTGGTCGAGGGAAAGAAGGTGAGCCTTGCCGATCTCGCTCAACGAGCCATGACGTCGAAGACCACAGCGCATCGCCTGCTGCAGACCATGGTGGAACTCGGTTATGTGGAGCAGGATGCTGAGACGGAAAAATACGGCCTGACGCTGAAACTCTTCAGCCTGGGCGCGCGCTCGCTGACCGAGCAGACGGATCTGCTGCGTGTTGCGGACCAGGCGATGGGAAAGCTCTCTCGGGTAACCGGTGAGTCCGTCAATCTCGGTATTCTCGATGACCGCGACCAGAAGGTCGTCTACATCCATAAATACGATTCCGCCTACAGCCTCTCGATGAAATCGACGCTCGGGCTCCGCAACCCGCTGCACAGCACCTCGCTTGGCAAGGCGCTTCTTGCATGGCGCGACGACGACGAGATCCGGGAGCGGATCAACAAGATGGAATTGACGAAGCTCGCGCCGCGCACCATCACCGATCCGCAGGAATTGTTTGCCCAATTGCAGGCGGCCCGCAGCCGCGGCTTTGCCGAGGAGGTGGAGGAGAGCGAAGCGGGTGTGCGATGCATGGCGGCACCGATCTTCAACTATCTCGGAAAACCGATCGCCGCCGTCTCGATTTCCTTTCCGATGTTCCGCTTCGACGAAAGCCGGAAATCCGAGTATGCCGACCTTTTGCGCACGGCGGGGCTCACCGCCTCCGCCGGGCTCGGCTACCAGCCCGCAAAGAATTAACGTCTGGCGCTTTCAACGCCGATCGGACGTTGCGGAAGCGAGGCGGCTCAAAGAGCCGCCAGGATGCCGCCATCGACATAGAGCACCTGGCCGTTGACGAAATCCGACGCCGGAGAGGCCAGAAAGATCGCTGCACCGGAAAGCTCCTCCGGTCGGCCCCAGCGAGCGGCAGGCGTTCGGTTCGTCACGAAGGCGTCGAATACCGGATCGTCCATCAGCGCGCGGTTCATCTCGGTCGCGAAATAGCCCGGACCGATGCCGTTGACCTGAATGTTGTGACGGGCCAGTTCCGTCGCCATGCCGCGGGTCAGCATCTTCAGCGCGCCTTTCATCGTCGTGTAAGGCACGACGGTCTTGCGGCCGACCTCGCTCATCAGCGAGCAGATGTTGATGATCTTGCCACCACCGCGTTCGATCATCCCAGGCAGCACGGCTTGCGAGGGAAGTACCGCGCCCATCACGTGGGTGTCGAACATCCGCCGCCAAGTTTCGGCGCTGTGCTCAAGGAATGGCGCACGGATCTGAATGCCAGCATTGTTGACGAGGATATCGACCGCGCCGATGCCGGCGAACGCGGCCTCCGTTTCGTCGGCCTTGGTGATGTCGCAGACCATCCCCGAGGCCTCGTAGCCCTCCGTCTTCAATTGGTTCACTGCTGCCGAAAGCGTCGCCTCATCGCGCCCGTTCAGCGTGACCCGCGCTCCGGCGGAGGCGAGTCCGCGTGCCATGGCAAGGCCGAGGCCGCGGCTCGAACCGGTGAGGACGGCATGGCGTCCCCGCAGATCGAAAAGTGGATGTTGAACGTTCATCGAAATTTCTCCTGCATGGCCTGAATACCGGGAAAGGCATCCATAAGATAATCGTGACGAGGTCAAGGTGCTGGATCAGACCGCGGCAATATCCTTTGTCAAGAAGCAAGGTGTCGCCGGGGCGGGTCGGGTAGGCATCGAAGATGCGGACCTTTACTATCCGCCCGGAGGTTTTATATAGATGACTAAAGTTATCATGTTATGAGGCGAAGGATCCCGGCGTTGAGTTATTGGCATTCCATGGCTTGGCATACGGAGGGGATAAGGGTTGTCGCCCCGGTCAAGTGGCGTCGTTTCGACGGATTGGTGAGTGTCTTCTGGGAAGCCGAAAGCCAATCGGGCGCCACGGGCTACTATTTGGCGGATGACCCGCGCATCATGATTTTCTTCAACGACGTGTCGTCTCGAATTCGCGTGTCGAACCGGGACGGCTCGCAGGGCTACCGCCCGATGACCCGCGCCGTTTATGTCCCCGCGGGCGTTCCCATGTGGACCAGCAGCGAAACCAAGCACCGATTTTCCCACCTCAACCTGCACATGCACCGGGATCGGTTGCTGCGGTTCCTGTCGCCCTCGGTTGGGGCCTCCGCCGCCTTGGCCGCGGTGCGCCGGCCGGTGGAGCTTCAGGACGTCGGCGCCATAGAGACGCTGGCGGGCCTGCTCGTCGACGAGATATCGAGCCCGGCAAAGCACGCTGTCTATGCCGAAAGCCTGGTGGGCAGCATCGTCGCCGGCCTTCTCGATATACCCGACCATGAAGCCGAAAAGGCCAATGGCAGGCTTACTCAAGCGCAGATGAACAAGCTGGTATCGCGTTTCGACGGCTCGAACGACTGCCGCTTGACCGTTGCCGAAATGGCGGCGACTGTCGGTCTTTCCGAAAGCTGGTTCTCCAATGTCTTCAAGCAGACGACGGGCAGGACGCCGCTGCAGTGGCAACTCGCCAGGCGCATCGATCTGGCCAAGAAACTGCTGGTCGATAGCGATCTGGCCGTCGCGGAGGTCGCGGCCCAGCTGGGTTTCACCGACCAGGCACATCTGACCAAGGCGTTCAGGCAGATTGCCGGCGATACGCCGGCTGCCTGGCGCCGGATGCGACAGATCTGCTGATTTTCGGGCAAAGACCCATCAGACTTGCCAACCTCTTCCGCTAAGCGACTATCGCCGACGCGTCGAAAGACCGGTGCTCGACATCGCGGGAATTGACCATAGCCCCTGCCAGCTGCCGGAAACTCACGGTTCCGACCGGCTTGCCTGATGGATCGACAACGGTCACGTCGCCGTCAGGGGCAGAGACCAGCGCGCGTATCGCTTCCTCGATCGTGACATTTGCCGGAATGGTGGGCTGCTCACCCCCAGTCCGGGAACGTAAGGGAGCCATGACCGCTTCGACCTGCACGACCCGTCCGCGGTTCACTTCTTTGACGAAATTGGCCACATATTGATCCGCCGGCCTCAGGACGATGTCCTGGCTTGTACCTTGCTGTATGACCTCGCCGTCGCGCAGGATGGCGATCTGGTCTCCCAGCCGGAGAGCCTCATCGAGATCATGTGTGATGAACACGATCGTTTTCTTGATCTCGTTCTGGATGTCGAGAAGAACGGACTGCATGTCCATGCGGATGAGCGGGTCGAGTGCGGAATAGGCTTCGTCCATCAGGAGGACAGGCGCATCGTTCGACAAGGCGCGGGCAAGCCCGACGCGCTGCTGCATTCCTCCAGACAGTTGGTTGGGGTACTTATGCTCGAACCCCCTCAGCCCGACGCGCTCCAGCCATCTCATTGCGACGTCGGTCGCTTTGGAACGGCCGATGCCCTGGACCTCAAGGCCGAAAACGGTGTTGTCGACCACGCTCCGGTGCGGCAGCAAGGCGAACTTCTGAAAGACCATTGCCGTCTGATGACGCCGAAAGTTTCGCAGTTCGTCCTTGTTCATCTTTACGACGTCCACCCCGTCGACCAGCACTTCACCCGCGGTCGGATCGATAAGGCGGTTGATGTGGCGGATGAGCGTGGACTTGCCGGAACCGGACAGGCCCATGATGACCTGAATACAGCCTGACTTGATATCCAAATTGATATCGCACAGCCCCAGCACATGGCCATGTGCATCGTTAAGCTCTGTCTTCGTTAGACCGTTGCGGACGGCATCGACATAGGCGGCGGGGTTGGCGCCGAAGATTTTGTAGAGATTGCGGATTGCGATGCCGCCCAAACCTTGCTCAGCCATGAACGATCTCCCGATGCTTCTGGAGCCGCTTGCCATAGGCCTGGCTGACCCGATCGAAGATTATGGCGATTCCAACGATTGCGAGGCCGTTGAACACGCCGAGGGTAAAATACTGGTTGGCGATTGCCTTCAGCACCGGCTGGCCAAGCCCCTGAACGCCGATCATCGAGGCGACCACCACCATTGCCAGCGCCATCATGATCGTCTGGTTGATCCCCGCCATGATTGTTGGCAGGGCAAGCGGCAGTTGCACCTTGAAAAGCTTCTGGGTCTCCGAGGTGCCGAAGGCGTCGGCGGCCTCCAGAACATCCTTGTCGACGAGGCGGATACCGAGATCGGTCAGCCGGATCATTGGCGGTATGGCGTAGATCACCACGGCGATGAGGCCCGGGACGCGGCCGATGCCCAGCAGCATGACGACCGGAATGAGATAGACGAAGCTCGGCATGGTCTGCATCACGTCGAGGATCGGGTTGACGACCCGCTGGACGCCGTTCGAACGCGCCATGAGTATGCCTATCGGCAGGCCGACGGCAATCGACAGGACGGTGCAGACAAAGATCATCGCGACCGTACGCATCGTGTCGGTCCACATGTCGAAATAACCGATCAGCAGGAGCGTGATCAGACAGCTCAGCACGATTTTGACACTTCGGCTCGCAAACCATGCAATAGTGAGGATGATCGCCGTGATGATCGGCCACGGGGTCTGCGTCATGAAGCGATCGGCCGCCAGCAGAAAGCTCTGCAGAGGCGAAAACATGCTTTCGATCGTATCGCCGTAGGCGCGGGTGAAAGCGCGAAATCCCTCGTCGATCGCTTTCTTCAAGTTGCGAAGCGCGTCGTCATCCATATGTGGAAATTTATAAAACCATTCCATTCGGTTCCCTTTCTCTGGAAAGAGCCGTGTGAGGTCTTTTTCTTCTTTTGACGGCAAGCGGAAGGGGCGATGTGTTCGGCACATCGCCCCAAGGGCTTATTACAGTGCTGCCTCGATCTTCTTGGCGGCGTCCGTTGAAACCCACTTGGTCCAGATGTCCTTATTTTCCTTCAGAAAATGTTTGGCGCCATCCGCACCGCTGGCCTGATTGTCCGTCATCCATGCCATAAGCTTGCCGATGGTCTGGTTGCTCCAGGACCGCTTTTCGAGATAGGTCATCACCTCGGATCCTGCTTTTTCCGAAAAGGGCTTGGCGACCAGGGTGACGATTGTGTCGATCGGCCAAGAATTCGGCTTCGGATCCGGGCAATCGGCAACCGTGTTGCAACGCTTCCATTCAGCCGGGTCGTTTTTCACGCCGGCCTCAAGTTTCACCATCGGGTATTTGCCGAGCAGCGCCGTCGGCGCCCAGTAGTAAGTGGCAAAACTCTTTTTCCGCTCATATGCCTTTGCAATGGCACCGTCCAAACCGGCCGCCGATCCCGTGTCGATCAGTGTGAACTTGGCCTTTTCCCCGCCGAACGCCTTGAACAGCTGGGTTGTCACGACGGTGCCACCCCACCCCTGAGGACCGTTGAGGATTGCGCCTTTGCTTGGGTCTTCCTCACCCGGGAAGAGTTCGGGATGCTTCAGCAAATCCGGAATGGTCTTGATGTCCGGATGCGCGTCCGAGACATATTTCGGGATCCACCAGCCCTGATTGCCGCCGTCCGGCAATGGAGATCCAACCTTGACGATCCGACCTTCCTGCGTGCCCTTCGCAACCACGTCGGGAAGCAGGTCGATCCAGGCCTCAGGAGCGATATCAGGCTGGCCCTTTTCTGCCATGGAGGTGATGGTCGGCACGGTGTCTCCAACCGTGATCTCCGCCTGGCAGCCGTAACCTTCGTTTAAGATGAACTTATCCAGATTGGAGATGACCTCCGCGCTTTGCCAGTTCATGCTCGCGATCGTGACGCGGCCGCACCCGGCGGCATTTGCCGCCGATGCGCCGGCGAACACTCCGACTAGCACGCAACCCGAAGCCAAAAGCTTATTCATAGCACTGTTCCCTTTTTTTAGCGGCTTGACGTAGAATGCGGGACGCCGCGGATACCCGATTCACAAGTGCTTGGGAGCGTCTCCCAAACTCATCGATTTCTCGAACGCTGCCGTCAGTCCGCAAGCAATCGCTCTCTCGAAACCCGCAGCGCGCATTGTCTCGATTGCGACGGCCGTGGTGCCGCGGTAATCGAGGAAGGTCTGCACGATTTCAGTAGGACAGATCTCACGCATTTCCATGAGACGCCCTGCGCCAATGATAAGCGTGTTAACGGCACGCCTGGCCATCGCGACGGGGATGCCCCGGGAGATGGCATCTCGCATCATTGCGTCGGCAAGAAGCGCCGGAAAGGCGGGGCCGGATCCGGACAGGCCGGTGAAATAATCCATATCGGTTTCGCTGTGCACTTCATCCTGAACACCGCAGGTCTCGAACAGGGCTCGGACAAATGTGCGTTCTTCTTCACTGACCTCCGGGGTCGCGATCCACGGCGTGTAGGACCGGCGGACCTCGACCGCTGCATTCGGCAACGAACGAACGACACAGGCGGTCTGATGATGGTCGCTCAGCGAGTCCAACGGAACGCCTGCCATGACGGAAATCAGCAGCTTGCCCTTCGCATCGACGTTAAGGTCACGCCAGTCAGCGGGGCGGACGCAGAGAATGATGACATCCGAGCGGTCGGCGAGGGCCTGATTGTCCAATGTCCAGAAAGCCTCTTCGAAACGATCCGGCCGCTTGTTGCGATAAGAGAGCGACAGGTCCCGAGGCTTGACGAAGCCGGCGTCCAGCACCGCGCCGGCAAGGGCGCTGCCCAGCCAGCCGTTGCCGCCGATCACGCCAATTTTCCAGCCCCCGCCAGCTTCCACCTTGCTCTCACCCTTGTTTATAGCCGTGCCGCGCGTAGAAGCGATCGAGTTCTCGCTGTTGCGGGATCTGACCGGTGTAGATTGCGATGTATTCGGGAATGCGCTTCATACGCAGTCCGATATCCTCGGTGGACTGCATGGAGATGTAGCCGATCTGGACCAAATAGGTTGTTCTCGCGCGAACGTCCGCAGGCTCTTCGTCAAAGCCGAACCGCACGAACATACGGCTCAAAGCGTCTATTCGGGCTAGATCAGCCTGCTGCACTTCAACCTGGATCTCCGGAGATTGCAATGCCCAACTGCGAATTGCAAACTCGAACTGGGAGTCGAAGAGATCTTTGTTGAGCCAGCAATCGAAGACATTCAGCATCGCTTCCGCAAGAGATTCCGCGTATGCCTCGGACTGCTTCACTAGGTTGCCTGTGTTCTTGTCCCTCCAGCGCAGTATCAGCGCGCTCAGCAGTTCCTCCCGATCCTTGAAGAACCAATAGAAGCTTGTCCGCGATAGACCCAGCTTCTTGGCAAGCGGCAGGATCTTCACCGAATCTACGCCGGATTCGAGCAGCGCTTCGTAGGCGGCTTCAAGCCAACCCTCCTGAGAACCACGCCAGCCGCTGTCATTTACCGCCTGTTCCATAGGCACTTCCTAACAAATTCATAACCGCACTTCAAGTGAAATGTACATCAATGTCAACTATAGGTACGTCGATGTTTTCAATATTGACACAACTGTACATTCCTGTTTAGCCTTATGCGCAAAGGCCATAAACCGGAGCCCGTCGCATGTCGAACGATCCCCTCCTTCAGCCCTACACACTGAAGCATCTGACCCTACGCAACCGTATCATCGTTACATCGCATGAGCCCGCCTATCCTGAGGATGGCATGCCGAAGGAGCGCTACCGAGCCTACACCGTGGAGCGGGCGAGGGGCGGCGTTGCGCTGACAATGACGGCGGGATCGGCCGCGGTGTCGAAAGACAGTCCACCGGTCTTTAACAACCTGCTCGCCTATAAGGACGAGATCGTTCCGTGGATCCGAGAAATGACCGATGCCGTGCACGAAGAGGGCGCGGCTATCATGATCCAGCTGACCCACCTCGGCCGGCGCACCCGTTGGGACAAGGGCGATTGGCTGCCGGTGGTCGCGCCGTCCCATCATCGTGAAGCGTCGCACCGCTCTTTCCCGAAGAAGATGGAGGATTGGGACATCGAGCGTATTATCAGAGATTTCGCAGACGCAGCCGAGCGCATGAAGGCGGGCGGCATGGACGGTGTCGAGCTTGAAGCCTACGGTCACCTGATCGATCAGTTCAATTCGCCGCTCACCAATGAACTGGACGAGCCATATGGGGGCTCGCTCGAAAATCGCATGCGGTTCTGTTTCGACGTCTTCAAGGCGATGCGCGAGCGCGTCGGAGACGATTTCATCCTCGGCGTTCGCTACACGGCCGACGAATGTCTCCCCGGAGGTACTGGAAAAGCTGACGGTATCGAGATCTCGCGACGGCTGCGCGACAGCGGTCTGATCGACTATCTGAACGTGATCCGAGGTCACATCGATACGGATGCTGGCCTGACCGACGTCATTCCGATCCAGGGCATGGCGAACTCGCCACATCTTGATTTTGCCGGTGAAATCCGCGCCGCAACCCAATTTCCGACCTTTCACGCGGCAAAAATCCCGGATGTGGCGACGGCACGGCACGCCATTGCGGCGGGCAAAGTGGACATGGTTGGGATGACGCGCGCCCACATGACGGATCCGCACATCGTTCGCAAGATTATCGAAAAGCGCGAGGAGGACATACGCCCTTGCGTCGGCGCGAATTACTGTCTCGACCGCATCTACCAGGGCGGGATGGCTTTTTGCATCCACAATGCCGCAACCGGTCGCGAACAGACCATGCCGCATACCATTGCAAAAGCCGACACCCGCAAGAAGGTGGTCATTGTCGGAGCCGGGCCGGCTGGCCTTGAAGCGGCGCGCGTGGCCGCCGAGCGGAGGCATGCGGTCGTGGTCTTCGAGGCGGCCAACAATCCCGGCGGGCAGATCCGCCTCACCGCGCAGAGCGAACGCCGCCGAGAGATGATCAGCATCATCGACTGGCGGATGAGCCAATGCGAGAAGCTTGGTGTCACGTTCCATTTCAACAACTGGGCGGATGCCGATGTGATCGCGGCGGAAGAGCCCGATGTGGTTATCATCGCGACAGGCGGACTACCGCATACCGAGGTTCTGTCGAAGGGAAATGAGCTTGTCGTCTCCTCCTGGGATATCATTTCGGGCGACGTCAAGCCGGGCACCAATGTGCTGATCTTCGATGATGCCGGCGACCATGCCGGCTTGCAGGCCGCGGAATTCATCGCCAAGACAGGGGCCAGGGTCGAGATCATGACGCCCGACCGCTCCTTCGCGCCGGAAGTCATGGCGATGAACCTTGTTCCCTACATGCGATCGCTGCAGAAACTCGACGTCACCTTCACCGTTACCTACCGGCTGCAATCGGCCGAAAAGAGCGGCAACCAGATCATTGCCCATGTCGGCAGCGACTATGGCGGCGTTGAAACGCAACGGACCATCGACCAGATCGTCATCAATCACGGTACGATCCCATTGGACGACCTTTATTTCGAGATGAAGCCCGGCTCGAAGAACCTCGGTGAAGTTTCCTACGACCAGCTAATTTCCGGCGTGCCGCAGACGGCCGTGCGCAATCCCGCGGGCACCTATCAGCTCTTTCGGATTGGCGACGCGGTCGCTGCTCGCAACACGCATGCAGCGATCTATGACGCATTGCGGCTTGCCAAGGATATCTGAACATGGCCCGCAGCCAAGCCTTGCTGGATTTTCTGAATGCCGCGTTCGTCGCGTTCGACCGGTTTGTCGAGGATTCACGGGCCCGGCAGTCACTGACGCAGATATTTGCGCACCTGCAAACATCGCTGCCGGAGCGGGTGAATATCGCAAAGCGGCTTCCGGTTTGCGGCCTGTATTTGGAGAGTGTCTTGGCTGAAAAGGCGGAGCAACCCTCGTTGAACATCTTGCTCCGGCGCTTCGCAGCGTTGGAGGCGCAGCTCGAATGGAACTGTCGCTCGACCTATGACAATTCAGCCAGCGCGAATTTCCCGATGAGCCACGCCAATACCATGATTGTCGGGCCGGGCGGCCTCGAGGACCGTCCGGACGTGTGGCTTGGCGCGACCTTGATGGCGCCGAACGTGCGGTATCCGGACCACGATCATGCACCGGAGGAAATCTATCTCGTCCTGTCGGACGGCGAATTCATGCAGGGCGATTCCGGTTGGTTCACGCCGGGCATGGGTGGCTCTTTTTACAATCCACCTGGAATCCGGCATGCGATGCGCTCGGGCGAGGAGCCTCTCTTCGCATTCTGGGCACTGTTACCCGACCAGCGGAAACATTGATTCAAGGCGATCGATAGTTCTCCAGTCATCCTGCAATTGTTTAAAGCCCTATCGATCGACCACGAGGTCACTGAGCGGCTTCGAACAGCAGGGCAGGAATAACCCGGCATCGATCTCCCGCTGGCGGATCCCGCCATTGTGGTTCATGTCGACGGATCCGGACACCAGTTTTGATTTGCAGGTGCCACACACGCCGTTGGAACATGAAGAGGGGAGTTTCACGCCAGCTTTTTTTGCGCAGGACAAGATGGTTTGCTCGCCTGAAACATCGATTTTACGGACTTGCTTGGCAAACTCCACCGTGAACGTTCGCGTGGCTGTTTCCAGGCCAACCGGAAGATCGATGTCGTCGATGACCGCAGCGTCGAAGCTCTCCTCGATATAATGGGACAACGGAACGCCGAGCTCTGCGGCAATCACGCGGGCAGCAGCCATGAATGGCGCCGGGCCGCAGCACATGACGACACGCTCTGCAATGTCAGGTACGGCCAGCTTCATGTAGTCTGCCGAGATGCGCCCGGTAAGGCCAGGCCAATGGGCTTCGCCGGCGGTGATCTCAGGTAGGAAATGCAGGCGGAGCTGCTTTCCTTTATTCGCCAGGCAGGCGAGCTCTTCCCGAAAGATCAAGTCTTTGGGGCTTCGCGCAGCATGCATGAATACGACGTCGATGGGCTCAAAGGTATCTGCCAGTTCGCGGACGATCGACATGACTGGCGTAATCCCCGACCCACCAGACAGAAGCAGCAATTTTTTTGCATTGGGCCGGATGAAATGCCCGAGCGGTCCATTGCCCTTCATCATTGAGCCAGCTGTGACGTTGTCATGAAACCAGTTGGAAATCTTACCCCCTGGCACGCGTTTCACGGTGACTGAAAACGCGTTGGTGCGCTGCGGCGAGGAGGATATGCTGTAACAGCGACTTTCGGGCTCTGCGTCAATTTCGAGATCGAACAGGAAATACTGGCCGGCCTTGAAGGCGAACCTCTTTCCAAGCGAAGAAGCGAATGTGAATGTTTTTACATCATGCGTTTCCTGGTGGACGTCGATGCAAACCAGATCCTCGTCCAAATCCCGGTTCCAGAATTCAGTTTTCTCTGTCCGATCGACAGATGCGAATGCGCTCTTAATATCCATGCGCACGCATCCGATCGATGTACCAGGTGGCGAATTTGTCGAGGTTCGTCTCCGAGAATGGCGAATAGGGACCGGGCACATAGGCAGGGTCTTCGACGCCGGCATGTGAGCGCGCGACGAGTTCCGCGTCCTGATCCGTGGTCGCCACCCAGACGTTCGTCAACTTCTCAAGGTCGTAATGCACGCCCTCGACGGCGTCCTTGTGAACGAGCCACTTCGTGCGCACCAGCGTCTTGTCGGGCGAAATTGGAATGACTATCGCCACGATGGCATGGTCACCCATGAAGTGGTTCCAGCTGTTATGGCCCCAGAGATGCATATCGCCGAGGTCCTTGCGGGTCATCGTTCCTAAAAGTTTGGATGATGCCGCCGTAGCGTCCGGGGTCTGGGATTCGCCCGCACCGGAAATGATAAGGCGCTGCGTCCTGAAATTGGTCTCGCAATCGACGAGTTGTTCGATGGCGGCGGATGAGTAGCCGTCCGCTGTCCACTGAAGTGTGCGCTCTTCGTAAAGAGCAAGATGCTCTTCGGCCTGCGCCCTGTCCTCCGGGTTGAGTGTCTCGGGATCGAAACCGAAATCCAGATCGACGAAAGAGACGCAAAGCTCCGGGTGGTTCGCCGAGCAATGGTAACACTCACGATTGTTCTCCATCGTCAGCTTCCAGTTGCCGTGCTCGATCACATCGGTTTCGAATGCGACTTTGGAATTGCCAATATCGTAGGGCGCCAAGCGCTCGGTCATCGCCAACTCGAGCCGAGCAATGTCCTTTGGCGGATTGTCGGCAAGGCAAACATAGATGAGGCCGCTGATCGACTTGAAGGTCACAGGCTTCAGGCTATGACACTCTTTGTTGAAGTCCTTGCCCATATGGGGTGCATAGCTCAGTTCACCGCTGAGTTCGTATGTCCAGGTGTGATAGGGACAGACCAGCTTCGAGACGATCGTCTTGCCGGGATTGAGGAGGCGCGAACCCCTGTGGCGACAGACGTTGTGCACGACGCGGATTTCGCCGTCATCGTCGCGCAGCAGGATCAGGCTGGTTTTGCCGATGTCGATAACCGCAGCGTCGCCGGGCTCGGGCACGTCGCATTCAAGTCCGACGCAAATCCAGTGCCGACGAAAGAACACGTCGATATCCGCTTCGAACACGTCTGACCGGGTATACAGGCCCGCTGGCAGAGCATGGCCGTCGGCACGCGCGTCCAAAAGTGACGAGATCGAAGACGCAAGTTTGTTCAGCATGAAGACCTCTTTGCCAGCTTTCGGGCAAGAGTGACCTTGCCATGCAATTCGTTCAACGGCATAAATTGTTACGTTGGCATAATGAAAAGTAATGGATTGAGGGCGGGAGCATGCAGTTTCGTAAACGGCTGCCATCCTTGACCGCGCTGCTCATGCTTGAAGCAGTTTTGCGCAGAAAGAGCTTTACCGCGGCCGCGACCGAACTTGGCGTCACTCAGGCGGCCGTAAGCCGGCAGATTGCTTTGCTTGAGGAAGAATTGGGGCAGCCAATGTTTGTGCGTAAACATCGCGCAATCGAACCTACGCCTGCGTGTCGCATTCTGGGAGCGTCGCTGGCGCGGAGCCTTTCCGATATTGCGGAGACGGTCGATGCGATCAAAACGTCCGGCCAGGATGTCGTCACAATCGGCGCGACGATCGCGTTTTCGTCCTTCTGGCTGCTTCCGCGTCTGGCCGACTTCCGCTCCCAAAACCCCGGTATCCAGGTGCGTGTCGTATCCCAGGATGAAAAGATCGATCTCGATAGTGGTGAGATAAACATTGCCATTCGTTATGGAATACCGCCGTTTAACGATGGGACAGTCATTGCTTCAAAAGACGATTTCATAACGCCCGTATGTTCGCCCGATTATCTCAAACGCAGACAACCAGGCCCTTTATCATCGACAGACGAGTATATCGAAACTCACAGTTCCGACCCGTTGTGGTTCTCGTGGGCTCAATGGCTTGACCAGATCGGAGCATCCTTCGATTTCAAGCCTTCGCTGAGATTCAGTCATTATACCGAAACGATATTCGCTGCGTGTAATGGCCAGGGGGTAGCACTCGGCTGGGGCGCGCTCGTTCAGGCTTTTCTTGATGCCGGAACGTTGGTCGCGCTGCATGATCTGACTTACAAGGCTGACGGGCGATATAATATCCTGCTGCCACTCAGGGCGCGACGAACGGTTGCCAATGACAGAGCCATTGCCTGGCTCACGGCAGCATTGCACGCATAACCAGAAGTATTGGCACCCGGACCAGTTCTCCATGTCGTCTGAGACCCGCCAAGGGTGATTTTTACCATCAACGGCATCTTGCTCTGCGAGTTCTGCGCAAATGGTCGCCGCAGCGGCGGTACTTCGGCCGGCCTGGTATTGAAGCTCTCCTAAGAGGTGGAAAGATGAGTCGGCGGTCACCGTCGCAGTATGGTGTCAGCGCCCCTGCCGACGCTCGCATACATGCCGGTCGTGCGGAATTCGGTAGGGTTGGTGCCGTAGACACGGCGGAAGACCTTGGAGAAGTAGTTTGCGTCCCGGAAGCCCGAGCGGATTGCCACCTCCTTCACCGGCATGCCGTCGGTCTTGGTCAAAAGCTTGATGGCGCGCTCCAGGCGTTTTTGCAGAACGAATTCGGCCGGCGGAACGCCTTCGCTGGCGGCAAAGATGCGTGAGAAATGCGCTCGGCTGAGGCCCGCGACCTTGGCTAGCTCCTCGACCGGCAGCGGATGTTCAAGATTGCTCGTGATGTGGCCGATGACATGCTGCATCGTCCGGTATTCCTCGCTGAAGATGGGATGCGAACCGAAGACGTCGTCATAGAGTGCCATCGCCGCTTCGTAGGCGATGGCCGATGCACGGCCCGGGGTCTCCGCGCCATTGATGAGACGCAGGCTGCAATCGGCCAGATGCTCGATGGTGCGCGGCTGCAGCTTGAGGATCGGGCCGGTCACCGCAAGGACGGAGCGGTGAATGCGAAGCGCTTCGTCGCCATTCATCGAGATCCAGAAGAACTCCCATCGTCCGCCATCCTCCAGCCAATAGCGATGGTTATGCGGGACGAGAACCAACAGGGTTTCGCCTTCCTTCACCCGCAGCTCCCGGTTGTCGTATCTGAGGTTGCCAGCGCCGCCGATGGTGTGCTGGAGTACGGTGAACGGCGTCTGGCCGCGCTTGCGTCCATCCCAATCGTAGGTTGCATCCGTGCGGATCTCGTAGCCGGTGCTGGTCGGCATCGTGTGCAAAGTCTGCCGGCCCCGCGGCAACGAAACGGTCCGCATGACCGGCCCCCGCTCGATCAGTTCCTGCAGCATAGAATTACCCATGAAAGCATAATCCTTCTCTGGCGGCCCCGCCGAATTTGCGCATAATCCGCTCCCGAGAGAGAGAACACCGCCAGCATCGAGGAACGGCGGGGAGGGGAATAAGCCGGATTTCTGGCCTTTTTTGGCGCAGCGCGCAAGCCCGGCGGCTATTCTTCTTCTCATCCCCAACGCCGGCATTTTCATCGCATCGAGGTCAGGATCATGAGCTTCAAAATCGCTATCATTGGCGCAGGCAGCGTCGGCTTCACGAAAAAGCTGTTCACCGACATCCTGTGCGTTCCCGAATTCAGGGATATCGAATTCGCGCTCACCGACATGAACGAGCATAACCTCCAGATGATCAAGGCGATCCTCGACAAAATCGTCGAATCCAACCGGTTGCCAACCAGGGTGACGGCAACCATCAACCGTCGCGCGGCGCTGACGGGTGCCCGCTACATTATCAGTTGCGTTCGCGTCGGCGGCCTGGAAGCTTATGCCGACGACATCCGCATCCCGCTCAAATACGGTATCGACCAGTGCGTCGGGGATACGATCTGCGCCGGCGGCATTCTCTACGGCCAGCGCAACATCCCGGTGATCCTCGATTTCTGCAAGGACATCCGCGAGGTCGCCGAACCGGGTGCGAAATTCCTGAACTACGCGAACCCGATGGCGATGAACACCTGGGCTGCGATCGAATACGGGAAGGTCGATACCGTCGGCCTCTGCCATGGTGTCCAGCATGGGGCAGAACAGATCGCCGAGGTTCTCGGCGCCAAGTCGCGCTCCGAACTCGACTATATCTGCTCGGGCATCAATCATCAGACATGGTTCATCGATCTGCGCCTCAACGGCCGAAAGATCGGCAAGGACGAACTCGTCGCAGCCTTCGAGGCTCATCCGGTTTTCTCGCAGCAGGAAAAGCTGCGTATCGACGTCCTGAAGCGCTTCGGCGTGTATTCGACGGAGAGCAACGGCCACCTGTCCGAATACCTGCCCTGGTATCGCAAACGGCCGGAAGAGATCACCAAATGGATCGACATGTCCGACTGGATCCACGGCGAGACCGGCGGTTACCTCAGGCACTCGACGGAAACGCGCAACTGGTTCGAAACGGAATTCCCGCAGTTCCTCGCCTCGGCCGAAAAGCCGATCGATCCAGCCAAGCGCTCGAACGAGCATGCGAGCCATATTCTCGAAGCGCTTGAAACCAACCGCGTCTATCGCGGCCACTTCAACGTCAAGAACAACGGCGTCATCACCAACCTGCCGGCCGATGCGATTATCGAGTCGCCCGGTTTTGTCGACCGCTTCGGTATCAATATGGTCTCCGGCATCACGATCCCGGAAGCCTGCGCAGCGACCTGCATCGCCTCGATCAACGTGCAGCGCATGTCGGTGCATGCAGCCATCGGTGGCGATATCGACCTCCTGAAGCTGGCCGTCCTGCACGATCCCTTGGTTGGCGCCATCTCAACTCCGGAAGAAGTCTGGCAGATGGTCGATGAGATGGTCGTCGCCCAGGCCGGTTGGTTGCCGCAATATGCCGATGCCATTCCTGCGGCCAAAGAGCGGCTGGCCAAATCGACGGTGAAGACCCGCGATTGGGCCGGGGCGGCACGCCGCAACGTCCGCTCGATCGACGAGTTGCGCGCCGAAAAGGCGGCGCTCAAGCAGGCCGTCTGAGAGTTCGGGAGGACGGGTGGCAATGGGGCTCCGGGAGGGAGCCTGTCGCCGCAAGCCCGCATCCGGATCGGTTGAGGAGAACCGGGGTATTGCGAAGTGCTCCGCAACAAGAGGGAGAAACGATGACAAATTTCCGCAACCTTGGCAGTCTTGCCGGACTGGCGCTGAGCGTCTCGGTCTCGGCTTTGAGCGCCTATGCCTCCGAGCCCACGGCTCCGCCCGTTCCGGCGCAGTTCCCGGCGGAAGGCAAGATCAAATACGTGTCCAGGGATTCCATTGAGGAGTTCAAGGCACTCCCCACCTATCATGAGCCCGATTGGGTGACGAAGAACTTCGTCAACAGCGGCAAGCTGCCGCCCGTTAAGGACCGCCTGCCCAAAGTGCCGCTTGTCTTCAAGACGGAGAACATGGTGGATGGCCCCGGCGTCTACGGCGATACCCTGCGGCATGTCATCGGCGGTCGGCCTGAAGGCTGGAACTATGGCGCCGGCCAGACCCAGGGCTGGGGCGGCATCGATATCGGCCTGTCCGAGTGCCTGACGCGCACCGCGCCGCTCTTCCAGGTGGAAGCCAAGGATACCGAGCCGCTGCCGAACCTTGCCAAGAGCTGGGACTGGTCCAAGGACGGCCATAAGCTCACCATGCATCTGGTCGAAGGCGCGAAATGGTCCGACGGCGTTCCCTTCAATGCCGACGACATCATGTTTTACTGGGAAGACGAGGTCATCGACCCGAATGTCTCGCCGCTCGGCGGCGGCGCATCGCCTGAAGCGTTCGGCCAGGGGACAACACTTCAGAAGATCGATGACTATACCGTCGAGTGGACCTTCAAGGAGGCTTTCCCCAAACAATATCTCTACACGATGGCCTATCCGGGCTTCTGCCCGGGCCCGTCGCATATCCTGAAGCCGCAGCATCCGAAATATTCGAAAAATACCTACGATCAGTTCAAGAATGCGTTCCCGCCGGAATTTTTGAACATGCCGGTGATGGGCGGCTGGGTGCCGGTCGAATACCGTCCTGACGACATCATCGTGATGCGCCGCAATCCATACTACTGGAAGGTCGACGAGAAGGGCAATCAACTCCCTTATCTGAACGAACTGCATTACAAGCTGTCGACCTGGGCCGACCGCGACGTGCAGGCCGTTGCCGGATCCGGCGACATTTCCAACCTCGAGCAGCCGGAAAATTTCGTGGCGTCGCTGAAGCGCGCCGCCGAGAAGACCGCCCCGGCACGTCTTGCCTTCGGCCCGCGCCTGATTGGCTACAACATGCGCATGAACCTGTCCGGCAACGGCTGGGGTGAGCCAGACGCGCGCGGCCAGGCCGTTCGCGAACTGAACCGCAACGAGGATTTCCGCAAGGCGATCACCATGGGCCTCGACCGCAAGGCGATCGGCGATTCGTTGGTCAAGGGTCCGTTCACCGCGATCTATCCGGGTGGCCTGTCCTCGGGCACCAGCTTCTACGATCGCAACTCCGTGGTCTATTACCCCTTCGATCTGAATGGTGCCAAGGCGCTGCTGGCGAAGGCCGGCCTCAAGGATACCGACGGCGACGGTTTCGTGAACTTCCCCGCCGGAACCGTCGGCGGCAAGGACGTCGAGATCGTCCTTCTGGTCAACAACGGCTACGCGACGGACAAGAGCCTCGCGGAAGGCGTCATCGGCCAGATGGAAAAGCTCGGGGTCAAGGTCATCCTCAATGCGCTCGATGGTCCGAAGCGCGACGACGCTCACTATAGCGGTCGTTTCGACTGGCTGATCCAGCGCAACATGCCGGAACTTGCCTCCGTGGTTCAAAACACCGAGCAGCTTGCACCTGTCGGTCCGCGCACGAGCTGGCACCACCGCGCCGGCAAGGACGGCAAACTCGACCTGATGCCCTACGAGGAAAAGCTGGTGGCTATCGTCGCCAAGTTCCAGACCAGCCAGGACAACAACCAGCGCGTCGACCTGATGAAGCAATACCAGAAGATAGCAACCGAGAATGTCGATACGGTCGGACTGACGGAATATCCGGGTGCGCTGATCATCAACAAGCGCTTCTCGAACGTGCCAGAAGGAACCCCGATCTTCATGTTCAACTGGGCCGAGGACTCCGTCATCCGTGAGCGCCTATGGGTCGCTGCCGACAAGCAGGGCAAATATGAGCTGTTTCCCGAAAGGCTGCCCGGCAAGCCGGGCGAAAAGGGCCCAATCAACTAAGAGCTCCCCTCCCAACCGAGGATTCCGGCCGCGCGTGAAGCGCGGCCGGGCAAGATCAACAAGCCGGCCGCACCGACAGGCGCGACTGGCGGCAAGGAGAAGCGAACCGTCCGATGTTACGATTCCTGCTCGTGCGCATAGCGTCCGCGATCCCCGTCCTGATCATTCTGAGCATCGCGACCTTCGCGATCATCCAGGCGCCGCCCGGTGACTATGCCGATTACATCCGCTCGCAGCTGATCAACCAGAGCGGCGCGTCCTTCGCACAGGCCGACGAACAGGCTCGGGCCTACCGCATCGCCCATGGCCTCGATCAGCCGATGGTCATCCAGTACTTCAACTGGATCAAGGGCATCCTTACAAAGGGCGATTTCGGCTACAGCATGTTCTACAACAAGCCGGTGGCAGACGTCGTCGGCGAACGTCTGCCGCGCACGCTGCTCCTGGCGCTGGTCTGCCACATCCTTGCGTCGGTGCTCGGCATCGGCTTCGGCATCTGGGCGGCAACCCGGCAATATTCCTGGATCGACAGCCTGCTCTCCGGCATCTCATTTCTCGGCATGACGGTGCCGCGTTTCCTGATGGCGCTGATCATCGTCTACCTGCTCGTCTTCCAGCTCAACGTTTCTGAAATCGGCAGCTTCTTCTCGCCGCAATATGGCGGCGCGCCGTGGTCCTGGGCGAAATTCGCCGACCTCGTCAAACACGTCTGGCCGGTCGTCGCGATCGCCACCTTCGGGGGGCTCGCCTACAACATGCGCGTCATGCGCGGCAACCTGCTCGATACGCTGAACGCCCAGTATGTCGAGACGGCAAGGGCCAAGGGGCTTTCTGGCGGTGCGGTCGTCATGCGCCATGCCGTGCCCAATGCCCTGCACCCGCTCGTCATGTATCAGGGCGTCGTGCTTCCCTACATGCTGACCGGCGAGATCGAGACGGCGATCATCTTTTCGCTGCCGACCGTCGGGCCGGCGATTGTCGGCTCGATGGCCGTCGGCGACGTCTATGTGACGGCGACCTTCATGATGGTGCTTTCCGCCACGCTCATTGTCGGCAACATCATCGCCGACATGCTGCTGGCGATGCTCGACCCGCGCGTCCGTGCCTACGGAGGAGCCTGATATGCTCGCCTTCGACTCCTCCCCGCCATTGCCCCACGGGCAGATGTCCCTCGAACAGACGGCCAAGAACGCGCCGCACGGCAATGAAAGCTACATGGCGCTCGTCTGGCGCCGGCTGCGGCGCTCCTGGACCGGAATGATCGGCCTCATCCTCGTCGGATTGCTGCTGATCATGGCGATCTTCGCTGAGTTTTTTGCGCCGATGGATCCGAAGGCGACGGATGTGGGCTTTGCCCCGCCGCAGATAATGAGCTTCCACGACAAGGACGGCAACATCGTCTTCCAGCCGCGCGTCTATGGACAGACCGAGTCCGCAGAGCTCGACCCGGTGACCTTTCAGCCGGTCGTCGGTCCCGACTACGACAACCCGAATCGTCTCGGCTTCTTCGTGGCGGGCGCCGACTACCGGCTGTTCGGACTGATCCCGGCGAACCGCCATTTCTTCGGTTCCATCACCGGCCAGCCGGTGCATTTCCTCGGCACCGACAAGTTCGGCCGCGACGTGCTGTCGCGCGCCATCGTCGGCTCGCGGATTTCGCTGACGATCGCGCTCACCGTCGTCTTCATCGTCACGGTGATCGGCACCACGGTCGGCATGGTATCCGGCTATTTCGGCGGTTCGTTCGATACCTGGGTGCAGCGCTTTGTCGAAGTCGTCCTCGCCTTTCCGCAGCTGCCGCTCTATCTGGCGCTGACCTCGCTCATCCCGGTGACGGCACCGACCAACGTTTTCCTCGGCTTCGTCATCGTCGTGATGTCGGCGCTCGGCTGGGCGCAGATGTCGCGCGAGGTGCGCGGCAAGACACTGGCGCTCGCCCGCATCGACTATGTCCGGGCGGCCATGGCCGTCGGCGCGACCGACCGGCGGATCATCTTCCAGCACATCTTTCCGAACGTCATGAGCCACGTGATCGTCGCTGTCACGCTGCATATCCCGAGCGTCGTGCTGCTCGAATCCTTCCTCGGCTTCCTCGGTTTTGCCGTGAAGCCGCCGCTGATCTCATGGGGACTGATGCTGCAGGATACGGCAAACTATTCCGTGATCGGCACCTATCCCTGGATACTGGCGCCGGTCGGCTTCGTGCTCATTACGGTTTTTGCGTTCAATGCGCTCGGCGACGGGCTGCGCGACGCAGTCGATCCTTATTGAGGTGGTCCAGATGGCTCTCGCACTCGTCAACAGCTTCGCCCCGCCCATCCGCCTCGATCATGCCGGCCGCACGGAACAGCCGGTCATCGATGCCCGCAACGTCGCCGTGAACTTCAAGGTCGAGCACGGCACGGTGGAGGCCGTGAAGGATATCTCCTTCCAGCTCTACCGCGGCGAGACGATCGCCATCGTCGGCGAATCCGGATCGGGCAAATCGGTAACCGCGCGCACCGTCATGGGGTTGCTGTCGAAGCGCGCCGTGGTGTCGCCGCAATCGACCGTCGCCTATGACGGCGCCAACATCCTGAAATTCTCCGAGCGCGAGCGCCGCAAGCTGCGCGGCGATCGTATCTCGATGATCTTCCAGGAGCCGATGAGCTCGCTGAACCCGATCTACACGATCGGCAGCCAGATCATTGAAGCCATTCGCGTGCATCGCCGGATGAGCCGGAAACAGGCCGAGGCCCGGGCGCTTGAACTGCTGAGGCATGTGCAGATTCCAGACCCGGAAGCGCGCCTGCGGCAATATCCGCATCAGCTCTCCGGCGGCCAGCGCCAGCGCGTGATGATCGCCATGGCGCTGTCGAACAATCCGGACGTGCTGATCGCCGACGAGCCGACGACGGCACTCGACGTCACCGTGCAGGCGCAAATCCTCAACCTCATCCGCAATCTCCAGAAGGAATTGCGGATGGCGGTGATCCTGATCACCCACGACCTGACCGTCGTGCGGCAGTTCTCCGATTATGTCTATGTCATGCAGCATGGCGAGATGTGCGAGCACAACACGACCGAAAAGCTCTTCGCCAGTCCGCAGCATGCCTATACCAAGCACCTGCTCGCCTCCGAGCCCCGCGGCCAGGCCAATCCGCTGCCGGAGGGCTGCGACGTCATTCTCGACGCCAAGGGGGTGCGCGTCTCCTTCATGCTGCGCCATGGCACCTTCTTTAAGCCGGAGCTGAAGGAGCTTGTTGCGGTCGACAGCCTCGATCTGACGCTTCGCCGCCATGAAACGCTGGGACTTGTCGGCGAGTCCGGTTCGGGCAAGACAACGTTCGGACAGGCGCTTCTGCGGCTGAACGACACCGACAGCGGCGAGATCTATTTCGACCGGCAGCCGATCCACGGCCGTTCGCGCGTCGAAATGCGGCCGTTGCGCTCGCGCATGCAGGTGGTATTCCAGGATCCGTTCTCGTCGCTCAATCCGCGCATGACGATCGGCCAAATCATCGAGGAAGGGCTTGTCGTCAACAAGCTCGGCGCGACGAAGGCCGAACGGCTCGACCGCGTGCGCGAGGCGCTCATCGCAGCTGGCATGCCGGGCAACATCCTGTCGCGCTTCCCGCACGAGTTTTCGGGCGGCCAGCGGCAGCGTATCGCCATTGCCCGCGCCATCGCGCTCGAGCCTGAATTCATCCTGCTCGACGAACCGACCTCGGCTCTCGATCTTTCGGTTCAGGCGCAGATCATCGAACTCTTGCGCAAGCTGCAGGACGAGCGGGGCCTCAGTTACCTTTTCATCTCGCACGATCTGAAGGTCGTGCGTGCCCTCTGCCACCGGGTCATTGTCATGCAGCACGGCAAGATCATGGAAGAGGGTCCCGTCGACGAAGTTCTATCCTACCCCAAGACCGCCTACACCGAACGGCTCGTCAAGGCCGCTTTCGAGGTAGCATAATGATTGCCGAATGCCGGAGGTTATAATGGCACGAAATCCCAGGATCGCATTTATCGGAGCAGGCTCGACCGTTTTCATGAAGAACATCATCGGCGATGTCCTGCAGCGCCCGGCGCTGTCGGGCGCCACCTTCGCCTTGATGGACATCAATCCGCAGCGTCTCGAAGAAAGCGCAATCGTCGTCAACAAGCTGATTTCAACACTCGGCGCCAAGGCGAAGGCCGAGACCTATTCCGACCAGCGCAAGGCGCTGACGGGCGCGGACTTCGTCGTTGTCGCCTTCCAGATCGGTGGTTACGAACCCTGCACGGTGACCGACTTCGAGATCCCCAAGAAGTTCGGCCTGCGTCAGACGATCGCCGACACGCTAGGCATTGGCGGCATCATGCGTGGCCTGCGCACCGTGCCGCATCTGTGGAAGATCTGCGAGGACATGCTCGCCGTTTGCCCCGAGGCGATCATGCTGCAATATGTCAACCCGATGGCGATCAACATCTGGGCGATTTCGGAGAAATATCCCGCGATCAAGCAGGTCGGCCTCTGCCACTCGGTGCAGGGCACGGCAATGGAATTGGCGCATGACCTCGACATTCCTTATGAGGAGATCCGCTACCGCTCGGCCGGCATCAACCACATGGCCTTTTATCTGAAGTTCGAGCATCGCCAGGCAGATGGCTCCTACAAAGATCTCTATCCGGATCTGGTCCGCGCCTACCGCGAAGGCCGCGCGCCCAAGCCCGGCTGGAACCCGCGCTGCCCGAACAAGGTGCGTTACGAGATGCTGACCCGCCTCGGCTATTTCGTCACGGAGAGTTCGGAGCATTTCGCCGAGTACACGCCTTACTTCATCAAGGAAGGCCGCGAGGACCTGATCGAGAAATTCGGTATTCCTCTCGACGAATATCCGAAGCGCTGCATCGAGCAGATCGCCCGCTGGAAGGGGCAGGCGGAAGCCTATCGTTCAGCCGACAAGATCGAGGTCGCGCAATCGAAGGAGTATGCCTCGTCGATCATCAATTCGGTCTGGACCGGCGAACCCTCCGTCATCTACGGCAACGTGCACAACAATGGCTGCATCACTTCGCTGCCTGACAATTGCGCAGCCGAGGTTCCCTGCCTGGTCGACGCGTCGGGTATTCAGCCGACCTTCGTCGGCGACCTGCCGCCGCAGCTCACGGCATTGATCCGCACCAACATCAACGTCCAGGAGTTGACGGTTCAAGCACTGATGACCGAGAACCGCGAGCACATCTATCACGCTGCGATGATGGATCCGCATACAGCGGCAGAACTCGATCTCGACCAGATCTGGGCGATGACAGACGAGCTGCTTGCCGCTCACGGCGACTGGCTGCCGGCCTGGGCCCGCACCGGCCGCAAGGTTCAGGCTGCCTGACCAACTCCCTCCCGGTCCAGCGCCTCAAGAAGTCTCGCGGCCTTGCAGCGGGACTTTTTGCCCCAGGACCGGAGGATCACCACGTCTGGCGCAGCGTCGCGTAGATTGCGCGACCGGGATTATAATAATAGGCGCCGCCGTCATCGTTGGCGATATGCTTCTCGTCAAACAGATTGCTGGCATTCATCTGGAGCGTCGTGTTCTCCTGGATCTTATAGGTAAAGGCGGCATCGAAGACGATGGCACCGTCCGATTTTCGGCTATTTGTGTTGTCGAAGTAATACGAACCCGTATAACGAGCCCCGAGCCCGAACGTCATATCGCCGCGGCTTCCGTTGCCTTCTACCGTATAAGTGCCCCAGATCGAGGCCAGGTGCTCCGGAACCTGGGCGAAGCGCTTGCCACCGTAGGAGCCGCCATTCTCGACGATCTTTGAGTCGATATAGGAATAGGATGCGATGAGGTTGATATTGTTCGTCACCTCCGCCTTGGCCTCGAGATCGATACCACGATGCCGGATCTTGTCGACCGTCGCCGGCAGGTACGTCGGAGCTTCATAGGTCGTGATGTTCTCCATCGTCAGGTCGTAGACGGAAGCGGTGAACAGGGCGGGGAAGGCATCCGGGCGATATTTGATGCCGGCTTCATACTGCGTGCCGAGCGTAGGCTCGGTACCCGCGCTCGGCGGCGCGACGGATTCGGCATAGCTGACATAGGCCGCAAGTTCCTCGGTGAGCTTATAGCTCAGGCCGAAGCGCTTGGTGAATTCGCTAAAGTCGCCAGACGCCGAGGTGCCTGTAAGCCGGTCTGTTTCCTTGAGGTCAAGCCAATCGTTGCGCAGGCCGATGCTCGCCGTCAGCTTGTCGAAAAAGGTCAGATCCTGCTGCAGATAGATCGCCTTGGTCTTTTGGTCGCTGGCCACGCTGACGTACGGCGACAGCGATCCGGGTCCGCCCGAATAGACCGGATTTTGCCAGTTTATGGCCGGAGCAGCGGTGTAGAAGCTGTCATTCTTCGACTCGAACTTGTTATACTCGACGCCGAGCAGCGTACGGCTTTCCACATCGTTAAAATTCGTCTCGTAGAGCAGATGCGCATCGACGATGAATTGTTCGGATGACTTGTCGCTGCCGAAGTAATTTCGGTCAATCATGCCCGTGGGATCGTTAGCACCCAGCGCATCGTAGATATAGGCATAACCGAATCCGGTATCCGACTTGCTGTAGCGCGCGTTGGAATTGAAGGTCAGGCCATTCCCGAAATCGTGGTCGAGCGTGACACTGTAGGTGTTCCTGTTCGTCGTATCGTAGTTGTAGTCCGGCTCGCCGAAGAAGCGATCCCTGTCGAGATTCGTCCCCCTCGGATGGCCGCCGCTGCTGGGTGTGCCGTCCTTGTCGAGATGATCGAAGACGAATGAGAGGCTCGTCGCAGCCGTGGGGCGCCAGGTCAGGCCACCCATGATGAAGTTTTCGTCATCCTGCGAGTAGTCGTACTCGGCGTCCGACCGCTGCAACTTGCCGGTCAAGCGGTATGAGAGGGTATCATCCTCGGTGATATTGTCGCCGAAGTCGAAACCGGTCTCCTTGTGGCCGAAGGAACCGCCGGTGCCGTAAATCTCGCCGAAACGTTCGCTCTTCGGCCGCTTGGTGACATAGTTCACCGAACCGCCGGGATCGGAAACCCCGAAGCCCGTGGAGTTGGCGCCCTTCAGTACCTCGATGCGCTCGAAGGCAAAGGGTTCTTCCCGGATCCCGCTCCAGGTTCTGCCGATGACTAGCCCGTCGCGATATGTAAAGGGCGTGAAACCGCGGATCTTGAAATAGTCGTAACGGTCGTCCGAACCGTAATAGTCCGTGACCACGCCGGCGGTATATTGCACGACCTGCTCGATGCTGTCCGCACCGCGCTCCCGGACTTCCTTGGACGTGATGACGGAGACGGACGCGGGCGTTTCCAGAATATCCGCCGGCATCTTGCCGACGCCGGTCGTCTTCGTCGCGACGATCGACTTCGAATCGTTGTCGGTATCGAGGCCAGCGCCGCTGCCCTGGATGACGATCGGTGCGAGTGTCGTATCGGCGTTCGAATTTTCCTGGCCAAGCACGACGGTCGGCGTGAAGGCGACAAGCGCCGTGCAAGCCAGAAGGGCCGCATTCCGGTAGCGGATAAGGGCCGGTCTCGAACGAGCGCTTGTTCTTTCGTTGTCCATATTCACGTTCCAGAAGTTGATTAGGCGGGAGATCGCCGAGACTGATGCCAGGTCTGGGGGAACCATCCCGAACGACATCCTGGTCTGGTATGCCCCCCCGACCGCTACTAACTTGAGCATGATTGTCCAGTATTGTAAATTCTCCGTGCTTTGTAGGATCCCACGGAAATCTCAGTGCTCTTGTCAGTGCAGGCCTGGGGGGCGGTTGACGTGGCTCTCTTAACCTGAAAGTGAAAGTCCACTTAAGGTCTGCGGAGTTTGATGATGCTGCGGTTACTGGTTTCGGCCGTGAAAATGGCGGCGATAGCCATCTGGATTGTTGCGTTCGGCAGCGCCGGGGCAGGCGCCCGGGCTGCCGAAGGAACGACCTATCCCGTCACCATCAAGCATGCGTTTGGCACGACCATCATCGCCAAGAAGCCTGAAAGGATTGCGACCGTCGCCTGGACAAACCATGAAGTGCCGCTGGCGCTCGGTGTCGTGCCCGTCGGCTTCGCCAGGGCCAATTTCGGCGACGACGACGGCGATGGGATATTGCCCTGGGTAGCCGAAAGGCTGGCAGCGCTCCATGCTGCCGAACCGGTGCTTTTCGATGAAGGGGACGGCATCGATTTCGAGGCTGTCGCCGCCACGCGGCCCGATGTGATCCTGGCGTCCTATTCCGGCCTGAGCCAATCGGATTACGACACGCTGAGCCAGATCGCCCCGGTCGTCGCCTATCCCGAGGCGCCCTGGTCGACCGACTGGCGTGACATGATCCGCCTGAACAGCGCTGGCATGGGCATGGCCTCCGAAGGCGAGGCGTTGATCGCAAGGATCGAAGCCGACATCGCCAAAGTGGTTGGCGGGCATCCTGAACTCCGGGGTAAATCCGCGATGTTCATTACCCATCTCGATGCGACAGATTTGAGCACTGTCAATTTCTATACGACGAACGATACCCGGGTGAGGTTCTTCGCGGATCTTGGTCTGAAGTCCCCCAGAAGCGTCGTGGAGGCTTCGAAGTCGGGGAAATTCGCAGGCTCTGTTAGCGCCGAGCGTATCGATGTCTTTGACGACGTCGATATCGTCGTCACCTACGGAAACCAGAAACTGCTCGATGCGCTGGCGGCGAACCCCTTGATGTCCAGAATGCCGGCCGTGGACAAGGGCGCTCTCGTCATGCTCGGTCGTAACCCAGTCGGCACGGCGGCAAATCCGACACCGCTTTCGATCTCATGGGTCTTGAAGGACTATGTGGATCTGCTTGCGGAAGCGGCCAGAAAATCCAAATGACGGCCGGCAGCATACGATCGTTCTCTCGGTCGCTCGTCTCTCGACGTTCGAACCGGACCCGCGGTCTCTGGCTAGCCGGACTGGTCGTGACCCTTTCCGCTCTCTGTGCGCTCTCCGTCACGGTCGGCACCCGTGAGGTGGCCTGGAGCGATATCGTGGCGGCGCTCGCGGGGCGGATCGACGGCATCGGCCAGGCAGCAGTGAGCGTGCGTATCCCGAGGACCGTGCTTGCCGTACTTGCCGGAGCCGCGCTCGGGCTTGCCGGGGCGATCATGCAGGGCGTGACCCGCAATCCTCTCGCCGATCCGGGCATTCTCGGCGTCAATATGGGGGCATCGCTGGCCGTCGTGACCGGCGTGGTCTTGTTCGATATGTCCTCCGCGCAGGGTTATATCTGGGCTGCGATCCTCGGAGCGGGGTGTTCGGCGGTTTTCGTCTACACGATAGGATCGCTCGGGCGCGGCGGGGCGACGCCGTTGAAGCTGGCGCTGGCCGGAACCGCAACGTCGGTCGCCTTCTCCTCCATGGTGATTGCCGTGGTGTTGCCGCGGACGGATATTGCAGGTGGCATCCGCTCCTGGCAGATCGGCGGCGTGGGCGGCGCGACCTTCGAGCGCATTGTTCCGGTCCTGCCGTTTCTTGCCGCCGGTTTCGTGGTTAGCCTTCTGTCGGCGCGAAAGCTGAATTCACTGGCTTTGGGCGACGACGTCGCGACTGGGCTCGGGGAGCGCGTCGCGCTGGCCCGCGCCGTCGCCTCATTCGGCGCCATTCTCCTGTGTGGGGCAACAACGGCGGTTTGCGGCCCCATCGGCTTTCTGGGACTGGTCGTGCCGCATGCCTGCCGTCTGCTGGTCGGGGTCGATCACCGGTGGCTGCTGCCGTTTTCCGCGCTTGGCGGCGCTTGCCTGCTGCTGGCGGCGGATGTCGTCGGGCGTATCGCCACCAGACCTGCCGAAATCGACGTTGGAATTATCACGGCCCTCGTCGGGGCCCCGTTCTTCATCTGGATCGTCAGGCGGCAGCGGGTTCGAGAACTGTGACAGTGCTTTCCCCAACTATTGGTCTCATCGTTGAAAATCGCCGCCGGCGCACGCGCCGGCATGTTCTCGTGACAACCATTTTATTGGCTGTCCTCGTCATTCTTTTTGCGGTGACCCTGTCGCTTGGCCAGTCCTTCACGCCGCCCGGTGACGTCATGCGCGTCCTGCTCGGGGAGGATGTCGCAGGCGCCACCTTTACGGTCGGCAAGCTGCGGCTGCCGCGCTCGGTCCTTTCCGTTCTCGCCGGACTGGCCTTTGGGCTCGGCGGCGTCACGTTCCAGCTCATGCTGCGCAATCCGCTGGCCAGCCCGGACATCATTGGCATCACTTCGGGCGCAAGTGCTGCGGCCGTGTTTGCCATCGTTGTCCTGTCATTGAGCGGGCCGATCGTTTCGGTCCTGGCCGTCCTCGCTGGCCTTGCCGTGGCGCTGCTGATCTATGCACTGTCATTCCGCAACGGGGTTGCGGGGACCCGGCTCATTCTCGTCGGGATCGGCGTCTCCGCCATGCTGGAAAGCGTCGTCGCTTATATTCTCTCCAGCGCGCCAGCCTGGAACCTGCAAGAAGCCATGCGCTGGCTGACCGGCAGCGTCAACGGCGCGCAGCTCGGCCAGGCGCTTCCGCTTCTCCTGGTGTTGGTCACATTTGGCGGACTTCTGCTCAGCCGGGCGCGCGACCTGGAAGTCCTTCGCCTGGGCGACGACATGGCTGCGGCCCTGGGGGTCGAGGTGGCAAGGACCCGCATGCTGGTCATGGTTGCAGCGGTCGGGGTGATCGCAGCCGCGACGGCGGTGGCGGGGCCGATCGCCTTTGTCGCCTTCCTGTCCGGACCGATCGCCGCCCGGGTCATCGGACGTAACGGATCGTTGCTGATACCGGCGGCATTGATCGGGGCGATACTCGTCCTGGGCGGGGACTATGTCGGTCAATTCCTTCTGCCAAGCCGTTATCCGGTGGGCGTGGTGACCGGAGCACTCGGCGCGCCCTATCTGATCTATCAGATCGTGCGCGCCAACCGGATGGGAGGCTCGCTATGACTGTTCATTCTCTGACCGCCAGCCGGCTTTCAGCCGGCTATAACGATGCCGAAATTTTGCACGCGCTGGATCTTACGGTGCCGTCCGGCAAGATTACCGCTGTCGTCGGCGCCAATGCCTGCGGCAAGTCCACGCTCTTGCGCACCATGTCCCGGCTCATCTCGCCCAGCCAGGGGCATGTGTTGCTGGACGGCAAATCGATCCATCGTATCCCATCCCGGGAGCTGGCCCGGACACTGGGGCTACTTCCCCAGTCGCCGATCGCGCCGGAGGGTATTACCGTCGCCGATCTCGTCAGCCGCGGGCGGCATCCGCATCAAGGCCTGTTTTCACGCTGGACGCGCAAGGACGACGAAGCCGTCGAGAGCGCGCTAACGGTGACCAGAACCGTCGAGCTTGCCGAGCGGCCGGTGGACGAGCTTTCAGGTGGGCAGCGCCAGCGCGTCTGGATCGCCATGGCGCTGGCGCAGCAGACGGAGGTTCTGCTGCTGGACGAACCGACGACCTTTCTCGACATCAATCACCAGGTCGAAGTTCTCGATCTGCTGACCGATCTCAACCACGCGCGGGGAACCACCGTCGTCATGGTCTTGCACGATCTCAATCTCGCGGCACGCTATGCGGATTACCTCGTCGCGATAGCCGAGGGGCGGGTGCATGTCGCAGGCAGGCCCGAGGACGTATTGACGGAAAAGAACGTGCGGCAGGTCTTCGGCCTCGAAAGCCGCGTCATTACCGACCCGACATCGGGCCGGCCGATCATGCTGCCGATCGGCCGCCATCGGATGGCGGAGGGGCAGGATCTAAAGGAGAATCGGTCATGAATGCAGTTCAGCCCCTCAAATTGTCCGGCGTCGCACTGCCAAAGGATGCCGAACGCATGCTCGACGAAATCTGCGAGCACTTCACCGAGCATGCCGACGTGCAGCGGAGCAAGGACCACGCTCTGCTGAAGAGCAAGAACAGCACGACGAGCATTCGGCTGGCAGACAGCAAGCTCCTGATCGAACTGGCATGCGAGTCGCAAGCGGCGTTGCAGCTGAATCAGACGATGATTGCAGAGCATCTGTTCTATTTTGCAGGGGAAGATCCTTTTGAATTGACGTGGTCGGAGCATTCGTCCCTCGCGGTGCTGCCGAATATCCACGAGGTGACGGTCGTCTCGGCGGAGGATGTCACCCCTCACATGCGGCGGGTGAAGTTTGCTTGCGCCGATATAGCGCCGTTCGTCGGTGGCGACATGCACGTCCGCCTTCTGGTTCCCCCGAAGGGCAGGCCGCCGGTCTGGCCGGGAATCCGCCAAGACGGGCGCGTCGCCTGGCCTGAGGGAGAAGACGAACTTCTGGTTCGCATTTACACGATCCGCGCCGTCGATATCGAACGCCGGGAATTGTGGATCGACTTCCTGCAGCATCCATCGTCCCCTGTGGCGACACCCGGAGCCGACTTCGCCCGCGACGTGCAGCCCGGAGAAGAAGTAGCGCTGCTCGGGCCGGGAGGAGGAAGCCTTCCGGCGGCACAGTCCATTCTTCTGGTCGGCGACGAAAGTGCTCTTCCCGCCATCGCCCGAATTGCGGCTGAGGTGACGCCGGGCACCCGGATGCAGGCCATCATCGAAGTGCTGGATGAAGCGGAGGAGCAGCCGCTCCCGTCGGCGGGGTCGTTGGATATCCGCTGGCTGCATCGGCGGAGTTATCCGGCTGGAGCCAAAGGCATTCTTGCAGAGGAAGCCAAGAAGGCGATCGCCTCCGTCGATGACGAGATCTTCGTCTGGGTCGCCTGCGAAAAGGCGGATGTGCGGTCCATCCGCGCCCTCCTGAAAAGCCGCCGGCACGACAAAAAGAAAATGTATGTGGCCTGGTATTGGGAACAACATTCCGCCTGATGCTTTGTGGGGCGGGCGAGCCTTTCGAAAGCCGTCCGGCATACCTCGGCGGCCCCTCTTGAGGCTTGTCCGCCGCAATCTATATGATCTTGTTCAAGGGTTTCCACTGCAAAGGTTGAACATGACAGAACGGTTCGAAGAGGCGGAGTTTGTCGACCCTCCGCGTATCTCGAGCGGCGTGCCCGGTCTCGATACCATCCTCGACGGGGGCCTCGATGAAAACCGGCTTTATCTCTACGAGGGCCGGCCTGGCACGGGCAAGACCACGATCGCCCTGCAATTTCTGCTCGAAGGTGTCCGCCAGGGAGAGCAGGTGCTTTACATCACCCTTTCCGAGACGGAACGCGAGCTGCAGCTTGTCGCCTCCCGTCACGGCTGGTCGCTCAAGGGTATCGAGGTCTTCGAACTCGTCCCTCCGGAGACCACGCTCGACCCCGACCGCGAACTGACGGTCTTCCATCCGGCGGAAATGGAGCTCAACGAGACGACGAAGCTCATTCTCGATCGCGTCTCCGAACTCAACCCGAGGCGCGTGGTCATCGACAGCCTTTCCGAATTGCGCCTCCTCGCTCACAGTCCGCTGCGTTATCGGCGCCAGGTCCTGGCGCTAAAGCACTTCTTCGCCAGCCGGCAGTGCACCGTCATCCTTCTTGACGATCTGTCGTCTCAACAGAACGACCTGCAACTCCATTCGATTTCCCACGGGGTCGTGCTGCTGGAGCAGTTGGCGATCGACTTCGGCGCAGAACGGCGCCGCATGCGGGTCGTCAAGATGCGTGGCATCAAGTTTCGCGGCGGCTACCATGATTTCACGATCGAGAAGGGTGGTCTCCACATTTTTCCGCGCCTCATCGCTGCGGAGCATCATCAGGCTTTCGACGACGAGTTCACCTCCAGCGGGAACAAGGAAATCGACGACATGCTGGGCGGTGGGCTCGAGCGAGGTACCAACGTCCTGTTCCTGGGGGCCGCCGGGGTAGGAAAGTCGTCACTTGCCCTGACCTATGCCTTGGCGGCGGCAAACCGCGGCGAACATGCCGTCATTTATGCCTTCGATGAGGGGCGTGGAACGCTGCAGGCGCGGGCCAGGAACTTGGGTTTCGATCTTCAAACCCATCTGGACAGCGGGTTGATCCGGTTGCAGCAGATCGATCCTGCGGAACTATCTCCAGGGGAGTTTACCGCCAACGTCCAGAAAAGCGTGGAGGTCGACGGCGCGCGCGTCGTCGTCATCGACAGTTTGAATGGCTACATGAATGCGATGCCGGACGAGCGTTTTCTGGTCCTGCAGATGCACGAACTGCTGACCTACCTTGGCCAGCGTGGCGTACTGACCATCCTTGTCCTCGCACAGCATGGGCTCGTGGGCCCGCTCGAGGCTCCGCTCGACCTGAGCTATCTCAGCGATTCCGTCATCATGCTGCGGTATTTCGAAGTGCAGGGCACCGTGCGCCGAGCGATATCCGTCGTGAAAAAGCGAAGCGGCAGGCACGAGCACAGCGTGCGCGAGTTCAGGCTGTCCGACAATGGCATCAAACTCGGGCCGCCGACGCTCGAGTTCACCGGCGTGCTAGCCGGCTCGCCGTATTTTTCAGCCGCTCCTGTAACGAGTTCAGCAGACGGAAATGATGGCGCCAGGTGAAGACCAACCAGAACCCGTTATTGTCTTTGCTCCGGTCGGCAGAGATGCGGCCGCCTCAGTCGGCTTGCTCAATCGAAGCGGCATCGCGGCAAAGGCCTGTAACGATCTTCAAAACCTCACGGGAGCACTGCAGACCGGCGCTGCAGCCGCATTTATTGCCGAAGAGGCCCTGTTCGGAAAAGATGCGAGTTTGCTTTTCAAATGGGTTGCCGACCAGCCGCCATGGTCGGATCTTCCTTTTATCCTGCTGACCAGCCGCCAGGAGCAGACCGGCATCGAGGCATGGCGGCAGAAACTGATCGATTCCTTGCGCAACGTGTCCCTTCTGGAGCGCCCGATCCAGGCCCTGACCCTTGTCAGCACGATCCAATCGGCGCTTCGCGCGCGAGCCCGACAGTTGGAACTGCGTACGCTGCTGGAAGAGCGCGAGCAGGCCGCCCAGGAACTGGAGAAGCAGGTCATCGTGCGCACCCAGGAACTCAAAGCAGCAAACGAGGCCCTGCGCGACCAGATGACGGTGCGGGCGCATGTGGAGGAGAAGCTTCGGCAAGCCCAGAAGATCGAAGCGATCGGCCAATTGACTGGGGGCGTCGCTCACGATTTCAACAATCTGCTGATGGTGATTTCCGGAGGACTGGAAATGCTCGACCGCCAGACTGACCCGGCCAGGCGAAAACGCTTGATGGACGGCATGCGCCAAGCCGCCGAACGCGGATCGGGCCTGACACGGCAGCTTCTGGCTTTTTCCCGCCGGCAGGAACTCCGGCCGCAGACAGTCGATCTCGCCCGCCAGATCGGGGGGATGCGCGAACTGCTCGACCGCAGTCTGAGGGGCGATGTCCATGTCACCCTCGAGTTCTCACCTGATCTGTGGCCCGTCGAGGTTGACGCAAGCGAGCTGGAACTTGTTGTTCTCAATCTTGCAGTCAACGCCCGCGACGCGATGCCCAAAGGGGGCACGATAGAAATCCGCGCGGAAAACGTTCCTGTCTCGGATCAAGCCGGCCCCGCCAAGGACTTCGTCTGCCTTTCCGTCAGCGACAACGGCTCCGGAATGACCCGAGAGGTGCAGGCGCGCGTGTTCGAGCCGTTCTTTACCACCAAGGACATTGGCAAGGGATCCGGCCTTGGCCTTGCGCAGGTGCACGGTTTCGTCCAGCAGTCGGGCGGGAAGATAAAGATCGAAAGCGAAATCGGCCGGGGAACGAAAATAATCCTCTTGTTGCCGCGTTCTTCGAACCAGCCTGGACCGGATCAGCACAATCTGGTCGATCTGCACGTCGCGCGGCGACGCCCGGCTTCGGCGGGCAGCATCCTGCTGGTTGAAGACGACGACGAAGTCGCGGCTCTTGTCAGTGAAATGCTGGATGATCTTGGATTTCAGGTCGTCCGTGCCGCGACGGCTGCCGCTGCTCTCGGCGCGCTTGCGAACGGGCGGCGGGTCGACCTGGTATTTTCCGATATCATGATGCCTGGAGGAATGAACGGCGTGGAATTGGCCAAGGAAATTCGAGCTCGCCGCACGGACCTGCCGATCCTGTTGACGAGTGGATATTCCGAAGTCGCCAAACAGGCGGCAGACGCGCAAGGCATCAAGATCCTACGCAAACCCTACCAGCTTGCCGAACTGTCAGAGGCTCTTAAAGGAGCAATATTCAAGAAGGACATCAATTGACGCCGCCAGACCGCAGATTGACAGACCATGCGGGTGGAGTTTTTCGTTCGGCCGAGCAAGGTGCGTTCGGCGGCATACTTTTGCCGGCGCCGAATCTATCATTCTTCTCGCTAAACTAGAAGGAAGCACAACCGGGAATAACAAATCCTTTAATTATTTCTCCTAGGATCACGGAGTTGGAGGGGTAGATGAAGGATTTTCTGGAAAGCAAAGCCGGCAGGCAGCTGGCGCAAGTGACGGCAGTCGCGATGGTTTTGCTCATCGGCTGTATAGCTTATGACGACCTGCTGCTGGAGCTGGTTCAGTCGATCAGTGCGGGAAAAGCCCATCTCATCATCATCGTACTCATCGTTGCAGGGCTTGCGAGCTTCGCCTATTCGGTGCTGCGCATTCTCGATATGCGCAGTGAAATGATGAATCGCCGGAAGGCCTTCGATGCGGCGGACCATATCGCCACGCACGATCATCTGACGAAACTTCCCAACCGTTATGCCTTCGACAGGTTCGTCCTTTCGCAACCCGATGAAAGGCAGCAGGAAACAGACGAGGATAACGGGCCGCAGACGGCAACGGTGTTTTCGATAGATCTCGATGGCTTCAAAAAGGTCAATGACCTTCTCGGCCATCAGGGCGGCGACGTCCTGTTGAAGGAAGTGTCGCGGCGCATCTGCGCGTTGGCTGAATACGAATGCGTCTTCCGCTTCGGCGGCGACGAATTCGTCGCCGTGGCTCGTAATCTCTTGCCGGAAAAGGAGGAGCTCTTCGCCCAGCTGCTCATCCACTCAGTTTCCCGGCCGGTCCGCATCGGCACCCTGTTGACGCAAGTCGGTGCCAGCGTCGGTTATGCGCGCCTGCCGGACCACGGCAACTCGCTTGAGGAAGTCTGCCACCGGTCGGACGTTGCGCTGTACGAGGCGAAGGGCCGGGGTCACAATCAATATTCCCTGTTCCAGCCTGAAATGCAGGAAAAGGTCTCTGAGCGCGCCAAACTCGAAGGCGACCTTCGCCGGGCCATCGACGAGGGCAAGATCGAACCCTTCTACCAGCCGCTGATCAATCTCAGGACAGGTGAACTCTGCGGTTTCGAAGCGCTTGCCCGGTGGAACAAGGACGGCGTATTCGTCTCACCGCAACAATTCATTGCCGTGGCCGAAGAGACCGGCCTCATTACCACGCTCTTCGAGCAGCTTCTGTCGAAAGCCTGCCGCGATGCGCAGCTTTGGCCGGGAACATTGTCGCTCTCCTTCAACGTGTCGCCGGTCCAGATGGAAGACAGGCTGCTCGCAAGCCGTGTTCTCCACATCCTGCAGCAGACCGGCCTACAGGCGTCCAGGCTGGAAATCGAGATTACCGAAAATGCTCTGATCGATGACCCGGACCTTGCCGCCGCGACGATCGAGCAATTTCATGCCGCCGGCATCCAGGTGGCGCTGGATGATTTCGGAACCGGATATTCAAGTCTGGCGCAATTGGCGCGCTTCAAGTTCGACAAGATCAAGATCGACAAGAGCTTTGTGTCGAGCTTCACCCATAACGACAAGAACGCCAAAATCATCGACGCGGTGCTTGGCTTGAGCCGCAGTCTCAACCTCAAGACCACTGTCGAAGGGATCGAGGAGAACGCCCAGCTCGCCTACTTCCTTGGTCAGGGCTGCGACATAGGGCAGGGCTATATCTTCGGCAAGGCAATGCCTCAATCGGAAGTGGCCGGCTTCGTCAGCAACCGTAGGCAGGCATTGAGCGCCTGAGCGAAGCCTGTCCGAGAAGAGGCGAGCGGAAGGTCCTGGCCGAGAAGTATCGGCAGCGTCACCATTTTCGCGGCCAGGAGATTTGATGTGACGCGGGAGCTATACGGCTGCCCGTACCTCCGGCTCAAGCTGTGAGCGAAGCACGAAACCGTTCTGTGGGCGCTTGAGACCGAGGTTCTCCCGCAGCGTCGTTCCTTCATATTCATGCCGGAAAAGACCACGCTTGCGCAGGATCGGCACGACCTGATCGACGAAATCCGTCAATCCGGCGGGCAGGATCGGCGGCATGATGTTGAAGGCGTCGGCAGCGCCATTCTCGAACCATTGCTGCATCGCGTCGGCAATCTGCTCAGGCGTGCCGATCACCGTGCGATGGCCGCGGGCGGTCGCGACGGCCAGATAGAACTGGCGCAGTGTCAGATTGTTGCGCGATACCAGATCGGTCACCAGCTTGAGGCGGCTCTTGTTGAGTTCCGTATCCTGCGGCAGAGGCGGAGCGGGATCGTCCAGCGAATAACCGGAAAGGTCGACGCCTTTGTAGTGGCGGGCAAGGATGTTCCAGGCGATCGAGGGATGAACGAGCGACTGGATATAGTCGTAGTTCTCCTGTGCTTGCCTTTCGGTGCCGCCGAGAACGGGGAATATGCCGGGGCTGATCAACAGGTCGTCCTGGCTGCGTCCATAGCGGGCAAGCCGTCCCTTGACGTCGGAATAAAATTCCTGGGCATCTTCGATCGTCTGGTTGGCGGTGAAGATCATCTCGGCGGTTCGGGCCGCCAGCTCGCGGCCGGGTTCCGATGCGCCGGCCTGGACGATGACTGGATAACCCTGCACGGGTCGGCCGACATTGAGCGGACCGGTGACCGAGAAGAACTGACCCTTGTGGTCGACGAGATGCACCTTGTCCGGGTCGAGATAGACGCCGCTTTCCTTGTCGCGGATAAAGGCATCATCCTCGTAGCTATCCCATAATCCTTTCACCAGATCGACGAATTCCTCGGCGCGGGCGTAGCGGTCGGCATGGGCGGGATGGCCCGGGATGGAGAAGTTCTTGGAAACATCCGCGCCCGTCGTCACCACATTCCAGGCTGCCCGGCCCTTGGAGATATAGTCAAGTGAGGCGAACTTGCGGGCGAGAAGATAGGGATCCTCGTAGGTGGTGGACGCGGTGGCGACGAAGCCGATATGGCTCGTGGTCTGCGACAGCGCGGCCCACAGGGTCACCGGTTCGAAATGGGCACCCTGCGAGGAACGCCGAAGCGCCTCCGGGTCATTGGCGCGCTCCCAGCCGGCCGGGCTGTCGGCCACGAAGACCAGATCGAACTTGCCCCGTTCCGCCGTCTGCGCCAGTTCGCGGTAGTGATCGATATTCAGTCCCGCGTCGGCCTGCGAAGCCGGATGGCGCCAGGCCGCCACATGATGGCCCGTCGCCATGATGAAGGCCCCAAGCCGCATTTGTCTCTTCTGTTTACTCATTGACGTGTCCCCCGTTCGAGGTGTTGAGATTGAGCTGACCCGTGCGGGCCATGATGACAACTTCCGTTGGATTTCAGGCGGCTCGCCGTCCGGGAGTTTCAACCCCGAGGCGGCTTAAAAGCTGGGTGCGGATTTTTGCAAAGCGCGGATCGCCATGATCGCGCGGCGTCGGCAGATCGATCCGCAGGTCCTCGATCAGATGACCCTCGTCGAGAACCAGTATCCGGTCGGCGAGCGAGATTGCCTCGTCGACGTCGTGGGTGACGAGCAACACGGCCGGCCGATGTCTTCCGCACAATTCCCGCAGCAGGTCGTGCATCTTCAGCCGGGTCAGTGCGTCGAGGGCACCGAAAGGCTCGTCGGCCAGAAGCAGGGACGGCTGGCGGACCAGCGAGCGTGCAAGCGCGACCCTTTGCTGCTCGCCGCCCGAGAGCTGGTTTGGCCAAGCTGCCTCGCGCCCCTCGAGCCCTACCTCGGCCAAGGCCTTTCTGCCTGCTTCCTGCCCGGCAGCCCCCGGCAGACCGAGAGTGACGTTCTGGATCACGGTGCGCCAGGGCAGAAGACGTGCGTCCTGGAAAACGACCGAGAGATTGTCCGGTGTTTCAAGCGTCCCGGTTCCCTGGACGTCGTGATCGAGGCCGGCGAGCGCCTTGAGGAAGGTGCTTTTGCCGGAACCGCTCCTGCCGAGCAGGGCAACGAATTCCCCTTCTGCGATATCGAGATCGACGCGATCGAGGATCGTCTTGGTGGCGAACCGGCGCACGAGGTTGCGGACATGCACGGCTCTGGATGCGGACTTCAGTTGGCTAGAGTGCGGCGCCATGAGAGGACCCTCCGTTCGAGCAGGCGGACAAGACCGTCCGAGACAAGGCCGAGCAGTACATAGACGACCAGGCCGACGAGGATGACATCGGTTTGCCCATAGTTGCGGGCGAGGTCGATCATGTAACCGAGCCCGCTGGTGGCGTTGATCTGCTCGACCACGACAAGCGAAACCCAGCAGAGAGTGACGGCAAACCGCAGGCCCAGAAGAAAGCCGGGCAATGCGCCGGGCAGCACCACCTGAAAGATAAAATCCTTCTGGCTCATGCGCAGGGTCTCGGCCAGTTCGACGTAGCGGCTGTCGATGCCGCGCAGCGCATTATGGGTGTGGATGTAAATGGGTATGATGACCGCAAGGGCGATCGTGGTGACCTTCATGCCTTCGCCGATGCCGAACCACAGGATCAGCAGAGGGATCAGAGCCAGCGTGGGGATGGCGCGCTTGATCTGAACGGGGCCGTCGATCAGTGCTTCGCCGATCCGGGAAAGACCGGCGGTGACGGCAAGGATCGTGCCGATGACCAGACCGATGCTGAGGCCAAGCAGGGCACGCGTCGCCGAGGTCACGAAGTTATCCTGCAGCCGGCCTTGCTCGATCAGCCTTCCAAAAGCCTCGACGACCGTCCAGGGCGCAGAGAGTATGCGCGGGTCGATCCACCCGAGAGCGGAGCCGCCTACCCACAGCAGCACCAGCAATGCCGGCCCGATTTGAAGCCCGAATGGTATCGCCGGTCCCGGCCCCAGTCTCCGGCGGCTCCGGGACGTGACGGGCCTCGCCACGGCTGGAACGGTATATGCACTTTCACGGCTGGAAGACCGGGATGATTTCGCCTCATCCGCATCCCAAATGGTTGCCATGCTTCGGATCTCCTCTTGGATGATGCAGGGGGATTACTGGCTCTTCGCCAAGGCGGCGGAGGCGGTCTTTTCGAACCGGTTGTCGAAGATCTTTTCCACGTCGAAGGGCTTGTAGCCGAGCTCCGCCGCCAGCAGGTTGATCGTCTCCTGGTGGCGCTTTTTCACCTCGTTCCAATCTCCCGAAACAACCTGCTCCCCGGTCAGCTTGACGAGATATTCGCCGTCATCCTGACTCAGACCCTGCTGGCCGACATAATATTCCTTGATCCAGATCTCGGGGTTCTTGTTCACCCATTCGGTGGCGCGTGCCCAAAGCCCGACATATTCGGCGAGAGCCGCGGCCTTTGCCGGATCGTCGAGCACCCATTGCGGTGCATAGAGATGGCCCGGATCATCGCGCAGCCCGTGTTCGACGAGCGTCGCGCCATCGCCGCCGTACTGGGCGATATAGCGCCTTATATAGACGCCCCCGAGCGGCGCGACATCGACCTGCTTGCTGGCCAGGGCCTTCGGATAGACATCGCCGGTGCTCGGCAGTTCGACCAGGGTGACGTCGCTTTTCTTGAGGCCCGCGGCATGGAGGGCGCGCAGAACGAGTGCTCCCTGGGCCTGGCCGGGGCTGAAGGCGATGCGCTTGCCGCGGAAATCGGCCAGCGTCTTGATGCCGGCGCCCGGTGCCACTCCGAAGCGGTAGATGGGATTGGCAATCGGGTCGCGGCGTTCGCGATAGGCGATGTTGCGAACCGGCAGATTGTTCCAGTTGGCGAAGATCGAAGGGATTTCCGCCACCGACCCGACGTCGAGCGCCTTGGCGCGGAATGCTTCCGAGGTCTGCGGGCCGCCGCTGATATTGGCCCATTTGACTTCGAACGACAGTTCCTTGATCAATCCGGAGACCTCCAGCGCCTTCTGCGTCACCGGATCGCCGACCGTCAGGACTGTTCCGGGCGGCACCTTCGGAAGAAGGGGCGCGTTCGTCTGGGCCGCGACCACCCCGCTCATGGTGCCGAAGGCAAGTAGGCCGAGCAGCGCCGTTCTCACAGTTTTTACCAGTGTCATCGTTGATCTTCCCCTCATCGGTTGCAGGACACGAAAGTCGATGCACGGAAGGGTGGGATATTTTCTATAAAAGAAATAGACTATTTAATTTAAGAATGCGCCGGATAGTGAAATATCATCCCAACATGTCGACCGAGGACACGAGAACCGGCGACCCGGTGCGGCATTTCGTTTTCTTGCTTGGACGCTACAGGGCCTGCCCATGATACGCCGAAAGCGCCGGCACATCATCTATAAGCCTCTGCGCCAGCGTCTGCTGGGTGGCGACGTCGCCGCGATAACGTGCCTCAAGAAATTCGCGATGGACCTTCCGTGCCGCCTCGGAAGTTTCACGAAGCACGGTGCAGACGGGAACCTCTTCCGTCTTGCCTTTAACCGTGATGCGGTCGAGTTCGAAGACTGCGAAAATATCGTCCACTGCCTGTGCGGTCCTCTCACCTAGCAGCAGTGGCACGCCATAAGCCTTTGATGCGGATTCAAGTCGAGCTGCCAGATTGACGGCGTCTCCGAGCGCGGAATAGTCGAAACGGCTCGTCGAGCCCATGTTACCGACCACGCATTCGCCGGTATTGATGCCGATTCCGATCGCCAGCGGATAATAAGTCCGTCCTGCCGCCTCCGCTTCGGCCTCCAGATCGTCGTTCAGCGCCTGCATCGAGTCGAGCATATCAAGCGCGGCGGCTACCGCGTGGGCCGCATGCGCTGGATCGTGGAGCGGCGCATTCCAGAAGGCCATCAGGCAGTCGCCGATATATTTGTCGATCGTGCCGCCATGGGAAAGCACGATGTCGGACAGCGGTGTCAGCAGCCGGTTGATCAGCATCGTCAACTGTTGCGGATCGTCCTTGAGCTGCTCGGCAATGGTGGTGAAGCCCCGTACATCGCAGAACAGGATCGAAAGCTCGCGCTTCTCGCCGCCGAGCTTCAGCTTGGATGGATCGCGAGCGAGTTGATCGACCAGGGCAGGCGCCAGATATTGCGAGAAAGCTCGGATGATCTGCCGGCGGCTCTTCCGCTCCTGGGCGTAGTCGAGCGCTGCCTGTGCTGCAGTCATGCCGGCAAAGGCGAGGGACGCCGCTATAGGTGACAGGAAGACGCGGCCGAAACGCAGGGTGACGTAGCTGCCGACGAACAGCACGACGATCACCACCGCGCCGCCCGCCACCGTGTGCCAGCCGGTACCTTTCCAGATGAGCACCGCCGCCGCCACGACCGCGACCAGAAGCAGCAATTGTCTCATCGGGCGATTGGCTTCGGCGATTGAATTCTTGAGCCGCAGGTTGTCGAAAATAGTCGCCTGAACTTCGGCGCCGGCCAGCAGCTTGCCATCGTGAATCGTATGGGAGGTCGGGAAGGCGTCGGCTCCGCCATTGTCGATCGACGGCGCATTCTGCAGGCTCAGCCCGACGATGACGATCCGGTCCTTGAACAGGCCCGGCGGCAGGAAATTTTCAGGATCCAGAGCCTGATAATAGGACACCGTCGGATAGGCGCGGGGACCGCCGAACACCTGAATAAGGCTTCCGGGCTCCGGCAGACCCACTTCGATGCCCGCGGCCGTCGCGACCACGGCGGCAAAGCCGTCGACAAAGTCCGGCATGTCCCGCAGCACGCCGTCTCGATGCAGGCCGACCGAGGCGATGCCTGTTGGCGCTTGCCTGTCGGAGAACATCTGCAGCGGCATGACCCGGATGAACTGGTCGGCCTGGTTAGAGGTTACGAGCGTCTCGTCGCCCGCCAGCACGACATCTGGCCCGAGCGTGGCGGCAAGCGCCTCGTCCTCGGCCGGCGCAGACGGTTCGGAAAAAATGATGTCGAGGCCGATCACTTTGGCGCCGGCGGCGCGCAGCAGGGAGACCAGCTTTGCATGCAGGCCGCGCGGCCACGGCCACTGCACGTTGATCTCCGCAAGCGACGGCTCGTCGATCGCCACGACGATCGGCCCTCCTTCCGCAATCGGCTCATCCGGGATGGTCGAAAGATAGTCGAATGCCCGATAGTCGATCAGCGGCCAGCCCGGCAGGCGCGTGAGGAGTGCTACCGCAGCGAAGAAGAATGCCGCCAGAATGGCAACCTGCACGCTGCGCGACGAGAAGAAGCGCAGCATTGAAAAGGAGAAACCGCGCCGGCCGGCCATTAGAACCGAACTTTGAGCGTGCCCCGGAAGGACCGGCCCCAACCGGGTGTGCCGGCGCTCACTTCGATGTTTTCGTCCAGGAGGTTATAGGCCGCAAGTTCGAGTTCAAACAGTTTGTCAAACGGTTCCCACGTCAGGCTGGCGTCCAGGGTCCAGTAGTCGTCGAGTTCGATGCCGACTTCGTCGACCCGGTTGCCCACGTAGTTTGCGGCAAGTGTCGCCTTCACATTCGCTTCGTTGACCCAGGTGAGCGCCACCTGTCCTCCCCATTCCGGGATGAAAGGTATTTGCCCCCCGGCAACTGGAACATCGCTTCTATCGTCAGTGTCGGAGTAGGCGACAGTTGAAGACAATCCGAAACCATGGCCGAGCAGAAAATTGGCGTTCAAGCTGGTGCGATCTATGGTGCCCTTATCGATATCCGCTGTTGCGGCCGACAAGGGTATTGAAATGCTGGCGCCATTGACCTCCTGATGCTGGAACTCAACCGCGGTGAAAATCTTTGGCGTCCATTCCGCGTCCCAACGCGAAGCATATGTATCCACATAGCCGCCGGGACTCACGGCAATCTGATTTTGCTGCAATCCAACCACCCCGATCGGGGAAAGTGTTGGGGTGGTCAGATCAAGGCTGTTCCGCATGAAGCCGGCCCGTAACCACTGACCTTGGAGAGGAGACCACGCACCTCCGAGGCGAGGATCCAGTCTAAACTCACTGAGGGCACCATTTTCGATATATGTCCCGAAAAGGGCATATTCGACCTTCAGGTCAGGGCTGACCTCTTGCAGCAAGTCAATATATGCTCGGCCAACCGTGCTACGATCCGAGGTCGAAGCCGTAACCAAGCCGAGAGGCGGGATGACGACTTCAAAGCCTTGGGATTGCCGGGCATCGATCCATCCGCCCTCGATGCCATAACGCCACGTGAGATCTCCTGCGCCTATGCTGTGATTGATTGCAGCAATATATGCTTTCTGGCTCACCTCATTTGTGTTCAGTGTCGCTATCAAGGGCAAGCCAAGAAAACGGAATTCCTGATACTCTCGATCCTCGCTGCTGATTTCGCTAAATAGCAGAGCTGCGTTGAGGGTGTTTTCAAAGCCGAAGGTATGGCTCCAACCGACACCTCCATTGGTCACCTTGGTGGAGACGTCCACATTGGTAAGTGTTGTGAAACCACCGCCGCCATCAGCCTCAAAACTACGGCTGAAATCGGTGCGCCCCCGACCAAAATATAGCACAAAACGATCGTAAGGAGTCGGGCTTGCTGTCAGATAGCCCGTACCGCTGATCGGCTTGTTCTCCGTATCGAGATCAGTCAGCGCGCCAATATCACGGCTGTCCGGCACCCTCTGCCATTGCAAATTCCCATAGAAGCTGATCGGGAACGGCAGATTGCTGTACCCCTGGACCTCACCCTCGCCAATATAATCAAGCTCTCCGCCCGCCATATTGATCCCTCCGCCGACCGAACCTTCGAAGAACGGTCGTCTCATGATGTTGGCGGAGCGCGAGCGGCCGGAAATGATATGCGGCTCGAGCATCAGGCCCTGCAGGAAGGACGAGAACGCCTGCCCGTTCGGCGCGTTGGTGATGACGTTGTCGCCGTAGAAGTAGTTGTTGACGAAGGGGTTGGCGCTGCCGTGGATGCTCTGGTCGATATAGGCGGTGCCGGCGAACGGATCGAAGGCGGCGTCGCTGTAATATTCGCCCCAGGCGTTCATGCCCTGCAGTCGGAACGCATCGTTCAGCGTCGACCCGGCCTGCTGGTTGGCGCCGAGCGAGGTGAAATCGCCGCCGCGGGCTTTGGAGCGCTTGAGATATTCCTGCGCGTTGCGGATGGCGCCTTCCGAATCGTAATTGTCGATCGCGATTGCCGTGCGCAGGGCGGATATTATCGGATCGTTATCGTCGAGCCGTTCGGCATTTTCCGTCGCCTGCTCGGCCGGCACCCGGTCGCCTTTTTCGTAATTCGCGGCCGCAAGCAGCAATTGCGCTTGCGAATAGGCCGGATTGGCCACGCTTGCCGCGAGCAGGTCGTCGACGGCCTTGTCCAGCTCTCCGGTCTGCAGATAGTAGCGACCGCGCGCCACGAGCGTGATGTCGAAGGCCGGATCGATGGCGAGCGCGGTGTCGATCTCGCGCTTGGCATCCTCGATCCGGCCGATATCAAGATAGAAGATCGCCAGGTTGGAATGGGCGAGCGGGTCCTGCGGATCGAGCTCGATCGACTTCTTGAAGGCGGCTTCGGCCTCGCGGTTGGCGTTTCGTGCGGCCTGGATGTTGCCGATCGCGTTCCAGGTCGTCGAGCCCCCGGGTGCGACCTTGATGGCCGCTTCGAGGTCGGCGAGCGCGCCCTGATAATCGCCCTTGAAGCCCGCGCGGAAATGCGAACGAGCCTCGAGCGCCGTCGGCTCAGCGGGATCGATCGCAAGCGACCGGTTGAGCGCCTCCTCCGCCTGGGCGCGATCGTTCAGCAAGACCGCAAGCCAGCCGCGATAGGCAGGCAGTTCCGGATCGTCCGGATACTGGCGCTCAGCCTCCTTGAGGACCTTGATTGCCGCCCCCAGGTCCTGCAGGAAGCCGAGCGCGTAGGCGCGCAGAAATGCGCCGTCCGGTCCCCCCACCTGCGGCGGCAGTGCTTCGACCCGGTTGGGATCGGCAAGCGCCCGGGCATAATAGCCGCCGTAAAGTGCGATGCCCCGTCGTTTGGAATCCAGGCCGCGCTGCGCCTTCTCGAACAGCTTCGCGGCTTCCGCATAGCGGGTTTCGCTTGCGGCGAGGACTGCCTCGATCAATGTCACTCGGGCCTTCTGCGAGGCGGAAAGCCGCTGGCCCTTGGCCTTGGCAAGCGTCTGCCGCGCCCGCTGGCGACCCTCGAGCGAAAGCTGGGCCTCGGCAAGCGAGACCCAATCCTCCGCGCTGCGCCGTTCGGCGGGGATCGCCGTGATGCGATCGGCTTTACGGCGCATTTCGGCAACCGGTTGGGCTGACGGCGGCATCCGCTCGAATGCCTGGCGCGGCGGCAGGAAGAACAGCATCTGCTCGCGGTCGTCGGAATCGACGATGACGACCTTGTGCGGCGCCTGGCCGATCGAGGCGACGGCTCCCTCGCCCTGGCGCACTTCGACGCTGCCCTGCGGATTGCTGAGCTGCACGATGCCCTCGAGGACGTTGAGCGAGGTTTGGTCGCCCTTGACCGTCATCGTCCAGTCGGTGCCACGGATCGCCGCGGCCGCCGCCGGCGTCTCGACCCGGACACCAGGCCCGCCGCGTTCCGCGCGTGCCCAGATGGTACCGGACTGAAGCTCCAATATGGTGTCGGCGCTGGTGCTGGCGGTGATCTGCTTGACAACCAACGAGGAATTGCGGCCGAGCCGGACCTGCGTCCGATCGGAAAAGAGGATCGCCAGCTGGCCGGTCGCATTGGTACGCAGCACGTCGCCGGTGACGAGGTCTTGCTTCAGGTCGACGAACTGCCAGCTGGACACGTCGATAAAGCGGACTTCCTCGCCTGCCTTGCGCGCAATGACTGCCCCGGCAGGCTGCCCCGATCGTTGCACAGGCTCTGCCGCTGCCGGCGACGCTAGTCCGCCAGCAAGTATAGGCAGCGCGACCGCTGCAAGATAAAAACGATTGATCGCCCCCGACATGCTTCACCACTGCTTTTAAACCTGGCAAGTGTCAAGATAGCCTTTAGAAACGGCATTGCTTTTCGGCCAGAGTGTATTAACAGGGAAACAGTTCGGAACTGAGGAAAAGCAAGTTGAGCGACTTCGACAGCGCGCCGATCGAGATGCTCGAAATGCCGATGGCGTCCGGTGAGATCACTGAAGAGTATTTCAATCACGTCCGTAAGATAAACGACGTGTTTTATGACCAAATCAAAATATCCGATCAGAAGGCTGCCTATATTTTTACCTTCATGCTGGCATTTTTGATCTCTTCGAGCGAGGGGCGCGGCGTCTTCACCTTGGCGCGGTATACCGGGGGCACGTGGCTTGCGGTGGTTGTTTCCGCATTGCTCGCCATCGCGTCAGTTTCCTCAATTCTTTCAGCCATCCTCGTTGTGTTGCCTCGGCGGGTGGCGAAATCCACCTCGCTTTTTTGGGGGACATGGCCGCAGCACCGAGCAATATTCGAGCACGCGGCGCAGCGCAGCGACGTCGGTTATCTTTTCAAGGAATACCTGGACAATGCCGACGTGTTGTCCCTCATCGCCCGGCAGAAGTACCGATGTGTCTCCTATGCATTCCGCGGGATGCTCTTCACGGTAGTTTCATACGTCCTGCTTCTTCTGATCACCTGAAGGACGATGTCCAAGCCTGCCCCGAGCGCAAGCCCGATGGTTCCGGCCCCCGATTGCGGCCGCCACGATGAGGCCAGGCTTTGTGCCGCGCGGCAGCTCGCGCTCTTCAGGAAGAAGTCCGGTGTAGCGACTGGATTTCTCGCAGGCGCCAGGCGCGCGGCGTCTCTCCGGTCTGCTTTAGGAAAAACCGCGAGAAATAGGCGGGATCGGCAAAGCCGAGGCGATGACCGACTTCCTGTACGGATGCGAGCGAGAAGACGAGCTCGCGCTTCGACTCTTCGATCAGCTTGGCGGCGATCAGATCGCGCGCCGTACAGCCCGCCACCGACCGGACGATGCGGTTGAGATGGGTCAGCGAGATGCCGAGTTCGCCCGCGTAAAAGGATATCGGTTTATGCGAGCGGAAGTGCTGCCGGATCAGGCCGCCCAGCATCTCCATCCGCCGTTCGCCTTCGTTCGCCGGGAGCTGGTTGATGTCGTCGGCGTGAGAGATGCGCGCCGTCAGCCTCAGCGCGAGCTTTACGTAGGAAGCCAGAAGCTCATTGCGCCCGCTGTTGCGGTGGTCGAATTCCTCGCCAATTCGTTTCACTGTTTGCATCACGTAGGCAGCATCGGCGTTCGACGGGTCGAGCGGGGTGAGGTGCGGTGTGGCGAGCCATTCGCCGAAGCGGCTGCGCTCCCCCGGCGGATGGCCCAGATGAGAACTCAGGATCGTGACGACCAACCCCTCGATATCGCGGGAGAACCGGAAGCCATGATTGAGGGCAGGGGGAACAGTGACGATCGACGGCGGGCGGATGGCATGCGTCTCGGTGTCGAAGGTCGCGTCGCCCGATCCCGCCTCGATGTACAGTATCTGAAAGAATGACTCATGCCGATGCAGGCGGATTTCCCATTGGTGGCGGCTGCTTCTCGCCTTGATGGTTTCGCAATGCAGCCAGAAATCATGCCGCTTGCCTGGATCCTCTCCGTATAGCTGGTAGGTCGGTATGTGCCTGTTCATCGGATGCCTCCGGCCGCAATGTTCGTTTTGTCCAATTTTTTGGCTTGAATGTCCATTGCTGCCAACACGGAAGCCGAGCACAATTTACCAAAACAAAAACATTCGGGAGGAGACGCATGAGAACGCAGGTCGCCATTATCGGCTCCGGACCGTCGGGTCTCCTGCTCGGCCAGCTTCTGACGGAAGCGGGCGTCGACAACATCATCCTCGATCGTGTCGGCAAGGAGTACATCCTCGGCCGCGTCCGCGCCGGCGTGTTGGAGGAGGGCACGGTCGGATTGATCGACCAGGCCGGGGCCGGCGCCCGGCTGCATTCCGAAGGCTTGCCGCATGAAGGTTTTTCGCTCGCCTTCGACGGGCGCGACCACCGGATCGATCTCTACGGGCTGACCGGCGGCAAGCGCGTCATGGTCTATGGCCAGACCGAAGTGACCCGCGACCTGATGGAACGTCGCGAGGCAGGCGGAGCCCAGACGATCTATGAAGCCGGCAATGTCACGCCCCATGATTTTGACACCCGCTTACCCTTCGTCACCTACGAAAAAGACGGCAGCACGCATCGCATCGACTGCGATTTCATCGCCGGCTGCGATGGTTCTCACGGCCCCAGCCGCAACGCCGTGCCGAAAAGCGCAATCCGCGTTTTCGAGAAGATCTATCCGTTCGGCTGGCTCGGCATCCTGGCAGAGGTCGCGCCGGTCAACCATGAACTGATCTATGCCAACCACCCACGCGGTTTCGCGCTCTGTTCGATGCGCTCGGCGACCCGCAGCCGTTATTATCTCCAGTGCGCGCTCGACGAGAAGATCGTGGACTGGAGCGACGACCGGTTCTGGGACGAGCTTCGCCGCCGCTTGCCGGTGCATCACGCGGAAGCGCTGATCACCGCGCCGTCCTTCGAGAAGTCGATCGCACCGCTGCGGTCGTTCGTTGCCGAGCCGATGCGGTTCGGCAACCTGTTCCTCGTCGGCGACGCAGCCCATATCGTGCCGCCGACCGGAGCCAAGGGGCTGAACCTTGCCGCAAGCGACGTGCATTACCTCTTCGACGGGCTGCGGGGACACTATTTGGACCATTCCGATGCCGGCATCGACGCCTATTCCGAAAGAGCTTTGGCCCGCGTCTGGAAGGCGGTGCGCTTCTCCTGGTGGATGACGACGATGATGCATCGTTTTCCCGATACGGGCGAATTCGATCAGAGGATCCAGGAAGCCGAGCTGGACTATCTGACCCATTCGCGGGCGGCCTCGACGGCGCTTGCGGAGAACTATGTGGGCCTGCCTTTTTAAGGACGCGCGCCCCACGAAATCGGCAATCATGAGGCTTTAGTTTTTCGTGGCGGGCCTGCTTAAATTTTTTTCGGATTCCCTCTTGAATCGAAAATCGCTCAAAACCAGATCATTTTCGTCGGCAGCCTAAAAGGGGCCGATCGAACCGGAGGCGCAGGTTTCCGACGCGTCTCCATTCCATGTTGCTTTACGGAGGATATGGCTATGAGAAACGAACTTGATTTCGCACCACTCTACCGGTCCAGCATCGGCTTCGACCGCATCTTCAATCTCCTGAACAATGCGCAGCGCCTGCAGGCTATCGATACTTGGCCGCCCTACGACATCGTCAAAACCGGAGAAGACGACTATCGCATCCAGATGGCCGTCGCGGGTTTTGCCGAGGGCGACCTCGACATCACCCAGGAGCGCAACGTTCTCGTGGTAAAGGGGCAGAAAGCCGAGGAGAAGGACGGTGAATACTTGCACCGCGGCATTGCCGGACGGACATTCGAACGCCGCTTCGAGCTTGCCGACCATGTCAGGGTCGAGAACGCCTCGTTGAGGAATGGCCTTCTCTCGATCGCGCTGAAGCGCGAAGTGCCCGAGGCCATGAAACCGCGCAGGATTGCGATCGGAGACAGTTCCTTTCAGCAGGCGCCTCTTCAGATCGAGGCCGAGCGTCAGGTGGCTTAGGGAGAACGTCTCGATGAAGTTCCCGACAAAGCCGTTCACGGTCCAGATCAAAAAACGTCGAGGCATCAAGACAAAGGACGCTCGAAAGGGCGTGTTCTCGAAGCTGCTGGACAAGGTTCGTCCCGAAACGGCGGCTCCGGCAGCACGATCCTGAAGCGACTTTTTCGACGCAGAAAGGGCCGGCATGTCAGGCCGGCCCTGCATCCGGCTTCGACCATTCTCGAACCCATCATGGATCAAGGATCATTCCGGCTCACATGCTCAGGCGCTTACCGCTTCCAGCGTCGAAAAGATGCAGCGCAGAGGCGCTGCCTCGGACATGCATGAGATCGCCCACACTCATTTCCTGGTCGCGAGGAAACTCGACAGCCAGCATTCTCGTGTGCCCGACCTCAATATAGCCATAGGTCTGGCTGCCGAGCTTCTCGGCCACCATCAATTCGCCGCTGAACCAGGCCTGTTCGGCCGGACATTGCATCAGGTCTTCCGGCCTTATCCCGAGGACGATGTCCTCGGCGCCATGGCCTGACAATTCAAGCCCGTCCAGCTTAACGGTTCTTCCAAGCACTTGAGCCTCGCCTCCCGATCTGGAGAGCTTGGCCGGGACGGTGTTCATGGTCGGACTGCCGATGAAGCGGGCGACGAACAGGCTCGACGGCTTGTGATAGAGATCGAGCGGCTTGCCGACCTGCTCGACGACGCCCCCGTTCATCACCACGATGCGGTCCGCAAGCGTCATGGCCTCCACCTGGTCATGGGTCACGTAAACGGTGGTCGCCTTCATGCGGCGATGGAGTTTTGCAATTTCGAGGCGCATCTCCACGCGCAGGGCTGCGTCGAGGTTGGAGAGAGGCTCATCGAAGAGAAACGCCGCAGGCTCGCGAACGATCGCGCGTCCCATCGCGACGCGCTGGCGTTGTCCGCCAGACAGTTGCGCAGGGCGCCGGTCGAGGTAATCCTGGATCTTCAGGATGTCCGCCGCCTGGTTGACGCGGTTGTCAATATCAGGCTGATCGCTGCCGCGCATCTTCAGGCCGAAAGACATGTTTTCCCGCACGCTCATGTGGGGATAGAGCGCGTAGTCCTGAAACACCATGGCGATGTTACGCTCGGCCGGCGGTAGCAGGTTCACAGTCCGGCCTCCGATATCGAGTTCACCGCCGGAGATCTCCTCCAGCCCGGCAATCATGCGCAGCAGGGTCGATTTTCCGCAGCCGGAAGGGCCGACGAGGACCAGGAATTCGCCGCTTTCTATCTCGATATCGATGTCGTGGATGACCCGCAGAGCACCATAGGATTTCTGGATTTTCTTCAATGCAATGCCGGCCACGTTTTTCCTCCTCCACACGACTTTGGCGCTTGACGCCAATTATCGATATCAATATCAATAATGATAAGTTTAGAAATGCGCAACCGGCTGGATCGACTACATGGCGTATTTTTCGTCTCGACCGACATCGACCAAACCCCCCAAGGCAGGCGCCGCCTTCAACGCCTTGAAGCGCGACATCATGCTCGGAACGCTGGCGCCCGGAACCGGGCTGACCGAACTGGATCTGGCGGCACATTTCCAGTGCAGCCAGGGAACGGTGCGTGAAGCGCTGCTTCAGCTCCAGGAGGAGGGGCTTGTTCGTCGCCAGGGGCATCGAGGCACGCAGGTCTCGGAATGCACCGAGGACGAGGCGATCGAAATGTTCCGGCTGCGCCAGCAGATCGAGGGTAGCGGCATGGCGCGGGTGATGCGTGCGCCGAGCCGGACGCTGGTCAAGGAGCTCAATGGCCTTCTTGAGAAGATGCTTGTCGCTGCCGGAGCGGGCGATGAACTGGAACTCGCTTCGTTCGACCGCGACTTCCATCGCCGAATTTTCGAGGATGCCAATCTGCCGGCACTCGACCCGATCCTGCATCGCTGCCTCGTCCACAATCACCGCTTCAAGATTTCCCGCAGCCCGATGGCGCGGGATCTCGAGGCGACGGCGCTGCGCCATCGCAGCATCATTGACGCGATCGAGGGCGGCGACGCAAGGCGCGCCACCACCGCCATGCATCATCATATCGCGACCATCGTCGACTTTGGGCCGGAAGTCTTCCCGGAGGTGATCCAGTGAGCAACGATATCGAATTGTCGGGTGTCTTGTCGGACGAGATGGCGGCGCTCATCGAGCGGGTCCTTGCCGAACTGGGACCGTTACCGGATCCGACAATGCTGCCGCCTGCGCAAGGTCGGGCGCAATCGCTTGCCGCCAATGAACGCTGCAACGTTAACCTGCCGGCGATGGAAAACGTGACTGAGGTCATGGTGGCGGAAGACCCAAGCCTTGGTTCGGCACGTTGTCGCCTCAAGGTGCTCGTCCCTCCCGGCGGCGGGGCAGGCGCCATCCTTTTCGTACACGGCGGCGGTTTTGCCTTCTGCTCGCCGGAAACCCACGAGCGCTGCGCCCGGGTTCTGGCACTCGAAAGTGGCCTGCCGGTTGTCATGCCTGATTATCGGCTGGCGCCGGAAAATCCCTATCCGGCAGGCCTCAAGGACGTCGTTGCCAGCCTGCGCAACCTTTTCGAAGTGACGGCCGATGCTGGCGTCCGCCGCGGCCCGTTGCTGATTTCGGGCGACTCCGCGGGCGCGAACCTTGCTCTTGCGGCGATGCTGCATGAGCAAGCGGAAGGCCGCGCATTGCCGGATGCAGCGCTGCTCTTCTACGGCTGTTACGCACGGAGCTTCACGTCGCCGTCCTATGTCCGCTTCTCCGAAGGTCCCGCGCTGACGCGCGGAAAGATGCAGCGCTACTGGTCGTTCTATTCCGGCGAGTGCGCGATCGAGGAGGATCCGCTCGCCTGTCCCCTCGCGGCTTCCGATGCGGCCCTGGCCGCGCTGCCGCCGCTTTATCTGATGGCGGCCGCCGTGGATCCGCTGCTTTCCGACACTTTGGGCCTGAGCCAACGTCTCAAGGCTTTTGGCCGTGATGACGAGTTGCACATCGTGCCGGGCGTCATCCACGGTTTCCTGCAGAACACCAACGAACTTTCGGCCGCAAGGGAGGCTCTGGCGGTCGCGGGCAATGCAGCAAGGCGACTAACAAGACGTCCATGACGTAAACAATCAGGAGGAGGAGACTATGAAATTTCTGAAGACACTCGCGCTCGGGGCCGCTCTTGCGGCTTCGGCCGCTTTCAGCCAGGCCAAGGCGGAAACCGTCCGCTTCTGGTACCATTTCGACAATCCGGCGAACCCGATGTCGGATCTGGTCAAGAAATTCGAGACAGCCAATCCCGGCATCAAGATCGAAGCCGAGAACGTGCCGTGGAACAGCTACTACGACAACCTCTACACCGCGCTGGTCGGCGGCAACGCGCCTGACGCGGCCATGGTGAAGCTCTTCGCCCAGCCGCGGCTCGCTGAAATGGGCGCGCTGGAACCGATCGGCAAGCAGATCGACAGCTGGAAAGGCAAAGCAGACCTTCTGGATAACCTGCTTGAGCTGAACAAGGGGCCTGACGGCAAGCAGTATTATCTGCCGATCCAGTATGTCGTCCTCTATCTATACTATCGAACCGACCTCTTCCAGGCAGCTGGCCTGCAGCCGCCGAAGACCTGTGAAGAATTCCGCAACGCGGCCATCAAGCTCACCAATGCGCCGCAGACCTATGGTTTCGGCTTGCGCGGCGGCAAGGGCGGCTGGGACCAGTGGGGTGCGTTCGTGCTCTCCCAGGGCGCCGAGCTGAAGCCGGGCGGCCTGACCAAGCCGGAGGCGATTGCCGCAAACCAGTGGCTGGTGGATCTCTTCCAGAAGGACAAGGTCATTCCGCCGTCCGCGCCGAATGACGGCTTCCAGGAAATCGTTGCCGCCTTCAAGTCCGGCAAGACGGCGATGACCATCCACCATATCGGTTCGTCCAAGGATCTCGTAGCCGCACTCGGCGACAAGGTCTCGGCCGTGCCGGTTCCGAAATGCGGCAATGGCCAGTGGACTTCCTACGGCGACGAGTCGCTCGCGATCTTCTCTTCGTCCTCGGTGAAGGATGCGGCCTGGAAGTGGATTTCCTTCCTCGCAGAGGGCCAGAACAACGTTGCCTTCAACAGCGCGACGGGTCAGCTGACGGTCACGAAGAGCGGTTCCGCCGACTGGAAACTCCATGAGCGCCGTTTCGTCGAAGCGACCGTCCAGTCCTTGCCATTCGCAAAGGTGCTGCCCCAGACCTCGGCGGTTTCGGAATTCGTCAACACGGCCTGGCAGACGAACATGCAGCAGGCGCTGACCGGTCAGATCACGGCGAAGAAAATGATGGAACAGCTGCAGACGCTGTTTGCTCAGTAAAATCTCCCGGTCCCGGCAGTGATGTGTCGGGACCTCCTTCTCCGCCGCGGTCCACAGGCAGGATAAGCATGTCCCTATCGATCTCTTCCCCCACCCAGCGCCGCACAACGTCGATATGGCGTTCCGAGCGGCTGCTTCCCTACCTGCTGCTTGCCCCCGCCGTCGTGGTCACCGTCGTCATCGTGTTCATGCCGATGGTGCAGGCGGTGTTCACGAGCTTCTACGATCTCATCCTGTTTCGGCCGAACGCCAGCAAGTTCGTCGGTTTTGGAAACTACGTAAAACTGTTCAACGATCCGGTCTTCTGGACGGCGCTCTGGAACACGGTCATCTGGATCGGCCTGACCGTGCCGCTGCAGATGGGGTTGGGGCTTGTCGCAGCGCTGCTTCTCAATCGCGAATTTCCCTGGCGCGGTCTTGCACGCGCCCTCATCATCATTCCCTGGGCATTGCCGAGCGTCGTGATCGCGCTGATGTGGCGCTGGATCTATGACCCGAATACCGGCGTGCTCAACGACATCCTCATCTATCTTTCGATCGTTCGCTCGGCGGTGCCGTGGCTTGCCGACCCGAATGTCGCGATCTACGCGATCATCGCGACGCTGACCTGGCAGGGTTTTCCCTTTTTCGCGGTGATGATCCTCGCCGGCCTGCAGGGAATTCCACGCAGCCAGTATGAGGCAGCCTCGATCGACGGCGCTTCTACGTGGCGGCAATTCGTGCATATCACGCTGCCGGGGATCGCGCCGGTGCTGGCAACGGCCGGGCTGCTCCGGGTGATCTGGGTCGCCAATTCCATGGATGTCATCTTCGTCATGACCGGCGGCGGTCCGGGTTATGCGACGCACACGCTGCCGCTCTACGCCTTCGTCAAGGCGCGCCAGAATCTCGATTTCGGATACGGCACGTCGATCGCCGTCACCTTCACCATTTTTCTGGGTGCGTTCGTGGCTCTCTATCTCGCCCGCACCATGCGCGAGGTGGAACGATGAGACAGCAGAGCACGCTTCGCCGGATCCTCACGACGGACCTGCCCGTCCTGGTAATCGTCCTCTTCGCCATGGCGCCGTTCGCCTGGATGATCCTGACGTCGCTGACGCCGACCGCCGTGCTTTCTGCCACCGGAGTATCGCTTTCACCGCGGGGCTGGAGCCTCGACAACTATGTGCGGCTGGTCGAGCAGACGTCCTTCCTCAAGAACATGCTCGACAGCCTGATCATCGCCGGCGGCACGGTCGTCGTCGGACTGATCGTCTCGGTTACGGCTGCCTACGCTTTCTCCCGGTTTCGCTTCCCGGGCCGCAAGCTGTTGATGCTGCAGTTCCTGCTGATCAACATGTTCCCGATCGTGCTGCTCATCCTGCCGCTCTTCGTGCTGATGCGCCGCTTCAACATTCTCGACACCCATTTCGGTCTGATCCTCGCCAACGCGACGGTGGCGATCCCATTCGCGGTGTGGATGCTGACGAGCTATATCGGCGCCATCCCGAAGAGCCTCGACGAAGCAGCCATGACGGATGGATGCTCGCGGCTGACGGCGCTGCGCAAGATAGTCCTGCCGCTGACCATGCCGGGCATCATCTCCACCGGCATCTACATCTTCATCACCGCCTGGAACGAATATCTCTACGCCCTGACGCTGGGCGGGCGAAACGTACGGCCGGTCACGGTGGCGATCCAGACGTTGATCGGCGAGTACCAGATCGAATGGGGCCTGCTGGCGGCCGGCGCAGTGGTCGGCGCCATGCCTGCAACCATCCTGTTCCTTCTCGTTCAGCGCCGCCTCGTCGGCGGCCTGACCCAGGGCGCGGTGAAAGGGTGAGAATGGCCGGCGCTGAAAGAGCTCCACCCTCATTCCGGTGCTCGTCACAGGGATGAGGGAAGCGGAACATTCAACAGAAAGAACAACGGAACTATCGAGGATTTGAAAAGGAAATGACAATGAACCCCATCGGGTTGATTTCCATGCAATATGCGAGGCCTTTTACGGCCGAGCATTTCCGGCTGTTTGAGAAGATGCGTGAGCACGGTTTTGATTTTGTGGAGCTTCTGGTTCCGGAGATCGGCGAACTCGACATCGGGGAAACAAAAAGGGCGCTCGACGATGCCGGCCTCGGCGTGGTGCTCGCCGCCCGCGTCAACCTGCAGCGCAATCTCGCATCGGCGGATGCCGAGGCCCATCGCGCCGGTATCGACTACCTGAAATACACGGTCGATTGCGCCGCCGGCCTGGGCGCGAAGATCGTCGGAGGCCCGCTGACCGGAAATCCGCTGGTTTTCGCCGGACGCCCCCCGCAGCCGGTCGACGAAACCGAAAGGCTGGCCCGGAAGGAACGCTGCGTCAGGGGTCTGAAAGAGGCTGGCGATTATGCGGGCAAGGCCGGCGTGCTGTTGGCCGTCGAACCGCTGAACCGTTTCGAAAGCGATGTGCTTTGCACGACGCAGCAGGCGATGGAATTGCTGGACGCGGTCGATAACCCGGCCGTCAAACTGATGCTCGATACCTTCCACATGCACATGGAAGAAAGCTCGATCGCCGAGGCGATCCTCCTTGCAGGTGACCGTCTCGTGCATTTCCAGGCCAATGAGAACCACCGCGGCTTCCCGGGAACGGGAATGACCAACTGGGTCGAAGTCTGCCGCGCCCTTCACGAGGTCGGTTACAAGGGGCCGGTATCGCTCGAGCCGTTCCGGCGCAGTGACGACCGTTTCGGGGTGCCGTTTGCCCAGTGGCGCCCGCCGCACGAGGACGAAAGCAATCGCCTCGCAGCCTCCAGCGCATTCATGAAATCCCATCTCCTGCTTACGGAATATCGTCGATGACTTTGAAAATCGGTTGGATCGGTTGTGGTATCCACGCAACCCAGATGCTGCTTCCCCAGCTCGTGCGCCATGATGTCGAGCTCGTGGCGATGTGCGATATCGACGGCAAGCGTCTGAAGGATGCCGGCCGGCAATTCGGCGTCGCCAATCTGACGACGGATGCCCAGACGTTGCTTTCGACACCCGGAATCGATGCGGTCGGAATGGCCGTCGGGCCGGATCAGCATCTTGCCTTCGGCAAGGCGGCGCTCGAACGGGGCCTGTCGGTTTTCATGGAAAAACCGCCATCGGGTTCTGCCGCCGGTGCGCGGGAGCTTCTGGCCGCCTCGGAAAAGGCAAAGAAGCCGCTGCTCATCGGGTTCATGAAGCGATATTCGATCGGCAACCGCATGGCGGCGAACATCGTGAAATCCGGACGCTTCGGGGACGTGCTGGGCCTGACCGGCTACTACATGACAGCCCCCGGCTATTTCGTCGGCAACGTCGATTACACCGGCTTCTTCCTGCACCACTGCGTCCACTACATGGACCTTGTGTCCTTCCTGGTTTCACCGGTTCGTTCGATCTCCACCCGCAAGGTCGAAAAGACCCCGGGACGCCTGCTTTTCCATGTGGCTTTCGAATTCGAATGCGGCGCGATCGGCAATATCGCCATGGGTACAGTCCAGTCGCGGGGCACTCCGGTCGAGCGGATCGAGCTGATGGGCGACCATCAGCGCATCGAGGTGGACGACGTGATCGAGATCCGCTGGCACCGCAACCCGCCCTTCAAGATCGACGACCTCGGCGCGACGCTGAAGGAGGATTGCGATACGCTGACCTGGAAGCCGAACTTTACCGCAGCCGCCAACGAGGACCCGAAAGGATATCACGCATTGCTGGCCGACGTCGTCCCGGCCCTGGGGGGAGCTTCGACGCCCGCCCCGACGATCGCCGAAGGCGTCATCGCCATGGAGCGGCTGGAAACGATGCGGCGCGAACTGGCACTTTGATCTGACCTGACGCACCTGTCATCAGCACGTTGCCGTCTCCTTACTTTGGACGCCCGGCTTTCAATCGAGGATCGCCGGGCGAAGCGTCGTTTCGCACCATTGGCGGAAGCTCGTGGGCGTGGTGTTGTCAGCACTTCGCGCGACGCCGAGGTCGAGGCCGCGGTTCTTCGCGTCTGCCATGTCTGTCATTCCCTGGGCCATTGCTTCGGAATACCCGAACTGCAAGAATCGGGCTTTATAGGCGTCGAGCGGAATCTGCTGGAACCGTATCGGCCTGCCGAGCACATCGGACATGATGTCCGCCATGTCATTGAAGGAGATGTTCTCTCGACCGAGGACCGCGACTTCTTCTTGACCTGTCCAGGTCTCGTCGAGCAGCAGTCGCGATGCGACGGCCGCGATGTCGCGGGTAGCGCAGCTCGGCAATTTCAGGTCGCCGTCGATCGGCGAAAAGAACGCTCCTTGGGCCTTAATCACCGCAGCCTGCATGAGGGTGTTGTCTATGAACGACGGCATGGTCAGCGCCCTAAAATTCACGCCAGTGGCCGCAATCAGGTCGTCCATCGCAAGCGAGGCCGTGACATAACCGGCCTGGTTGGCGAGCGGGGTCGCTCGACCGAGCGCACTGACGCTGACGACGCGTTTGACGCCGCAGGCCTTCAACGCTTCGGCGGCCGGCTTACTAAAATCGACATAGGCGGCCGTGACGCTGTCTGCCTTCGAGTCGGCAGGCACCAGCCAAAAGACTGCGTCGGCGCCCTCGAACGCCTGGTTCACGACATTGGCATCGGCATGGGAACCCGAAACGATCTCAACCCGGTTGCGAATGGAATCGGATAGCCTGGATGGATCGCGGACGATGACGCGTACGGCGGCGCCGTTCTCAAGCAGATTCTCAACGAGCTGATGGCCGATATCGCCCGTAGGGGTCGTGACTACAATCATGGCATGCTCCTTATGTTCTCGCGGGTCGATGTCGTTCCTTGTTCAGGACCAACGCCGTGGCTCGCCGAAACAAATAAGGCGTTGCTCGCAGACGATCCATGCTCCATGGTCTTGATTATCGTCGCGATCGTCCGGAAAACGTATGGATCCCCTGTCCGAGCTTCTCACCCTGCTAAAACCCAGCAGCACCATTTCGTCCGGCTTCGATGCCGGCGGGGATTGGTCGGTCCGGTTCGGCGACCAGCAACGCCAGATCAAATGTTATGTGATCCAGTCGGGCGGGTGCTGGTTGGCCGTCGATAGCGTCCGCGATCCGGTACGCCTCGAGCAGGGTGACTGCTTTGTGCTTCCGCGCGGATTGCCGTTCCGGCTTGCAAGCGACCTCAATCTGCCCTCGATCGATGCCTCCACGATCTTTCCGCCAGCCCGTGCCGGCGGAATGGTGACCATCAACGGAGGGGGTGGTTTTTCCCTGACGGGATCCCGCTTTGCGGTCGGTGGTCATCATGCCGAACTGCTGCTGGAGATGTTGCCGCCCATCGTGCACCTCAGCCAGGAAGCGGAGCGGGACGCCTTGCGCTGGTCGATCGAACGCATGATGCAGGAAGTTCGTTTAAACCAGCCTGGCGGCTACCTCATGGCTCAACATCTTGCGCATATGATGCTGCTCCAGGCGCTTCGCATGCATCTCGCAAACGGTCATCAGGGCACGGGATGGTTCTTTGCCTTGTCGGACAAACGCCTGAGCGGCGCAATTCGGGCCATTCACGCTGACCCTGCAAGACATTGGACGCTGACGGAGCTTGGCGAGACAGCTGGCATGTCACGCTCGGTATTTGCGGAACGCTTCAGGGCAACTGTCGGAGAGACACCGATCGACTATCTGTCGCGATGGCGCATGCTTCTTGCCTGCGACCGGCTCGAAAAGGGAAATGATCCCATCTCCGTTGTCGCGCCGGCGCTCGGCTACCAGTCCGAGAGCGCCTTCAGCAAGGCGTTCAAGCGAGTGGTCGGGTGCTCGCCGCGAGAATATCGCGGACAGGTGGACACCTCTCCTGAAACACAGCTCGCACCCTGATCCGGATAGACAGCGTCTTTCGCTACGGCGGAGACGTCGTCGGCTCGGAGTGCACGGTGCTACAAAAAACTTGCGTCGAACAATTCGTGGGAATAGCTCGCGTGGGTCACGCCCGCCTGCAGATCCGCCTTGGTGAGTTCGTCGACGAACACGCCATTCTGCATGACGAGGACCCGATCGCACATATGGGAGATGACGGAGAGATCGTGACTGACGAGAATGAACGTCAGATTGCGCTCCTCCCGCTGGTCCGCCAGCAGATTGAGCACTTCCGCCTGGATCGAGACATCGAGCGCCGAAGTCGGTTCGTCGAGAAGCAGGATCGGCGGTGACAGGATCAGCGCCCGTGCAATCGCTACGCGCTGACGCTGGCCGCCGGAGAGTTCATGCGGGAAACGGCCGGCGAAATGCACCGGCAGGCCGACCTGTTGCAGTGCCTCCGCGACCCTTGTCCAACCGTCGCCAGCGCCCATCGACCTGATGGGTTCGGCGAGTGCGGTGCCGATGCGGTGGCGTGGATGCAGCGAGCCGTAGGGGTCCTGAAACACCATCTGGGCAAGCTTCAGCTCGTCGCGTGTCCGCACCTTGCCGACCGGTTTGCCGTCAAACGATATCGATCCAGTCCATGCGCCCTCGAGGCCGGCAAGCGAGCGCAGCACCGTCGATTTGCCGCAACCGGATTCACCGACGATGCCGAGCGCTTCGCCGCGGCTCACGGCGAAACTGACACCGCGAACGACATGATTGCTTTTATCCTTGGAGCCATAGACGACATCGAGGTTTTCGACCTTGATCATGGATTGGTCTCCACTTCGATCGATTTGCGATCGAGGACTTTCAGGCGTCTGACGGGATGTTTGGGATCAGGCATCGCAGCGATCAGGCCCCGGGTGTAGGGATGCGCTGCATCTTCGAGCTTGCTCAGCGTTTCGACGACGCGGCCAGAATACATGACCAGAATGCGCTCGCAAAAAGCAGCGACCATACGGATGTCGTGGCTGATGAGGATCAGGCCGGAATTGTTCTCCCGCACCAGTTCATCGAGCAGCGTCAGAACGTCCTTGCGTACGCTGACGTCGAGTGCAGACGTCGGTTCATCGGCGATCACGAGCTTGGGGCGCGCCAGAAGCATCATCGCAATCATCACCCGCTGGCCCATGCCGCCGGATATCTGGTGTGGGTAAAGAGACAGGACGCGATCGGGATCGTTGATGCGCACCCTCGCCAGCATGTCGCGGGCGTGCGCAACGGCAGCCTTGCCACCGACGCCAAGATGCAGCTTTGCAGCCTCGGCAACCTGTTTTCCGATGGTCAGGACAGGGTTCAACGAATAACGCGGATCCTGCATGATCAGGGCGATATCCTTGCCGCGAAGAGCGCCCATCTGCCGTTCGGTCTTTTCCAGCAACGGGCTGCCGAGGAAATCCATTCGCTCGGCGGTCACGCCGGCGCGCTGCGGCAAGAGCCGCATGATGGCGCGGCCGGTGGTCGATTTGCCCGAGCCGGATTCACCAACGATGCCGATGCGCTCCCGCCCCACATCAAAGCTGACATTGGAGACCGCCGGAATGGAGTTTCGGCCGAAGCGGACGTTCAGGCCGCGAACGGACAGGACGGGCATTTCCTCAAGATCTGGCATGGCGCGGGTCCAATAGATCGCGAAGCGTGTCTCCGGCGATGTTGAAGGCAAGGCTGGTCAACAGAATGGCGACGCCGGGCATCACCGCGACCCACCAATAATCGAGCATGAATTTACGCCCGCTGGAAATCATCGCACCCCATTCCGGCAGCGGCGGCTGTGCGCCGAGACCGAGGAAGCCGAGGGAGGCAGCCGTCAGGATGATGCCTGCCATGTTGAGCGTCAGCCGCACGATCACCGAGGGAATACACATCGGGGCGATGTAGAGAAACAGGATGCGCAATGGCGAAGCGCCGTAAAGCCTTGCGGCCGCCACGTAATCCGCGTTGCGCACGACGAGCGCTTCCGCGCGTGCAAGTCGGGCGATCGGCGGCCAGGCCGTCAGCGAAATGGCAACGATCGCGGTTCCCAAGCCTGCCCCGAGAGCAGCGGCGAAGGCAAGCGCCAGGATCAGTGACGGAAACGACAGGACTATATCCGTGGCCCGCATCAGAATGGCATCGGTGCGTCCGCCGAAAAAGCCCGCGACGACGCCGATGACGAGGCCGATCGGGCCGACAATCACCGAGACGGACAAGACGGTCTGGATGGTGATGCGCGTGCCGTAGACGAGACGGCTGAAGATATCGCGTCCGAATTCGTCCGTGCCGGCGAGATGCGCGAGGCTCGGAGGCTGAAGCGCGTCGCCCAATGTCTGGGCCGCGGGATCGTAAGGTGCGATCCACGGCGCAAAGATTGCGACCACGACCAGAATGGCGAGGATGATGAAGCCCACCATGCCAAGTGGTTCGTCGGCGAGTTTGCGCAGAATGCGAGAGGTCGAGTTCCATATCCGGGTGCCGATTGCCGGCGGCTGAATGATGGCGTCGTCCTGAATGATATTGCTCATCGTGCGGCCTCCCGGGTGCGCGGATCAAGAAGCGCGTAGGCGATGTCTGCAATGAAATTCAGGAGCATGAAGATGAAACCAACAATGATGGTCGCCGCGAGAATTGCGTTCATGTCGCCGATCATGAGGGCGTTGGTCATGTACTGACCGATGCCGGGCCATGAAAACACGATCTCTGTCACCACCGCGCCTTCCAAAAGGTTGCCGTAAGAGATCGCGAGGACCGTGATCAATTGAACCGCGATATTGGGCAGGACGTGGCTGATGACGGTGCGGACCGGGCCGACGCCCTTGGCGCGCGCGGCGATGACATAGTCCTGGTTGAGCTGCTCCAGCGTGAATGCCCGGGTCATGCGCGTGATATAGGCCATGGCCATATAGGCAAGGATGCAGGCCGGCAGGATGATATGCGACAGGGCGTTCCAGAAGATGTCCGTCTCGCCTTCGAGCAGGCTGTCGACGAGCATCAGTCCCGTGGTCGGTTCGATCAGGCCTTCATAGAAGACATCGACGCGACCGGGGCCACCGACCAGGTTGAGGCCGGCATAGAAGATAACCAAGCCCACGATACCGAACCAGAAGACCGGGATCGAATGCCCGACCAGTGCGAAGACGCGCGCAAATTTGTCGACCGCGCTATCCCTGAAGAGACCGGCCGCCAGGCCGAGAGGAACGCCGATCAGAGTGGAAATCAACACCGCGAGCGTTGCAAGTTCCAGCGTTGCCGGGAATGCCTGCGACAGGTCCTTGGTGACCGCGTTGCCGGTCAGGATGGCTGTGCCCATATCGCCGTGCAGCAGTCCCCAGACATAGACGAAGAATTGCTGATAGAGCGGCAGATCGAGGCCAAGCCTAACGCGCATGGCCTCGTAGGCTTTCGGATCGGCGAGTTCGCCGACAATGGCCCCGACCGGATCGGTCGGCATGACGCGACCGATCACGAAGGTGACGCACAACAGGATGAACAGGCTGACGATCAGATGGATAAGTCGTCGTCCCAGCTCGGCTAACGAAAGTTCCTTCATGATCGGCTGCCTGATCTGACGCTAAGTTACTTATCGGTCTTCGCGACGCCTTCGAGACGTGTCGTCTGGCTCGGATGCCCGACATAACCCTGCACGCGGCTCGTCAGAACGATCGGCTCATATCGTTCGAAGAGCGGCAGAACAGCAGGCTTCTGGGCAACGAACATTTCCTGCATCTGAACGTAAAGGGCGCCGCGCTTCTTCGCATCCGGTTCCAGCGCAGCCTTGGCGGTGATGGCCGTCAGTTCGGGAATGTCCCAGCCGGAGCGCCATACGAAGTTGCCGGCATTGTTGGCCTTCAGCGAATTATCCGGATTGCTGGAGAATTGCTCCATCGCGCCCAGGACGTTCGGCATATAGGCACCCGTCTGCGGGATCAGCAGATCGAAATCTCGCGCCCGGTGCGCGGCGATGATATCCGCACCATTGCCCTGCATGATATTGACCTTGACGCCGATCTGGCCGAGCGACGCCTGGATAGCGGTCGCAAGATCGATGCGCGGCGTCTGGGCAATCGTCTTCAGGTTCACCGTGAAGCCGTCCTTGTATCCGGCTTCGGCCAACAGCGCCTTTGCCTTTGCCACGTCCAGCTTCCAATCCGGGCTCGGAATGGCAAATTCGAAGTTTTCCGGAACGGGAACCGTGCGTGCGCGGCCGTACGGCCCCATGATGGCCTTTTCCATGCCCTTGTAGTCGATGCCGTAGGCGATCGCTTCGCGGACCTTGGGGTTGGAAAGCGGCTCCTTGCTGGCGTTCATCGACAGGACATAAAAGCCCCCTGTTGGGACGCGCTGGATTTCATAGCCCTGCTTGCCGGTGAAGGTTGCTAGGTCGGTCGCGGTCAGCGCGCTTGCGATGTCGATATCGCCACGCTCGAGCATCAGCCGCTCGACCTGGCTCTCAGGCACATGGCGCACAATGACGCGGCGCATCTTCGGCTGTCCGGCGACGTAATTCTTGTTCGCGTCGAGGATGACGATCTCGTTCGGCGTCCACTTGTTCAGCGTGAAAGGGCCCGAGCCTGCCGAATTGGTGCGCAACCAAGCATTACCCCAGTCGTCGTTGACGACGTGGCTCTTCAGTTCCTTGCTGTCGACAACGCTGGCGATGACCATTGCCAGCCGATAGAGCAGGAGCTCGGAGGTGACCTCGCCGGAAAGGTCGATGCGCACGGTCTTCTCGTCCGGCGCCGTTACCAGCTTTTCGACATTGCCGCCGTTGTAGCCGACACGCTTGAGATTGGCGGCGGCGGCCTGGTCGAGTTTCAGGAGGCGGGTAATCGAGTATACCACGTCCGCGGAGGTGACCGGGTTGCCCGAGGCGAATTCCGCCTTGCGCAGATGGAACGTGATGCCCTTGTCGTCGATCTCCCATTTTTCGGCGAGCTGCGGGGAAATCTTTCCCGAACCGTCGGTGGAAACCAGGCGATCGTAGAGGTTTGCCATGATCTCGTTGGCTTTGGCTTCCGTTGCCTGATGCGGATCCAGCGAGAGAACCTGGGCAAGCGACGTCGCAATAACAAGCTGATTGGCCGGCGTCTCGGCAAAAGCTGCTGGCATGCCGAACGACATGACAGCGAAAGCGGCGCCGACGAGCAATCGAGTGCAAAGATATTTCATTGTAACTCCTCCCAGAGTTGGCCAAGGGCATCGCCGCTTGTTTTAAGCGTTGTATGATGACTTAGCGGACTTTCTGAGGGATGGCAAGCTTTGCCGGAATCGCTCATCAGGCTGCAGTCCGGACCTTGGGCAAGCCTTCCTGGAGATCTTCGGGGTAAAGTAACTCAGGATAACCATTTGATAATGCGTGTTATCGCGCAGTCTCTCGCCGAGAGCCCGAAAGACAGCCCGTCGGCGGCGGGAACCCGTCCCGTGATATGTCCGTCCAGCGGTCTGGACGCCGGACTGCGCGAAGGTGCTCGACAGCCGATAAAAATCATAATAGGTCGTATGATATGTGAGAGGCTTGGGAGGATGCTAAAATGTATGTCGGCACACAAGTTGGCGCGAGAGATGATGACGACTACCGTGTTTTCGCTCAGTTGGGATTGAAACACATCTGCGCAGACCCGCCCGGCGCGCCTTCGAGCTGGAAGCTGGAAGATCTCGAGCGTCATCGCGACAAGATCGAGAGCTTCGGGCTGATCCTCGACATGATCCAGCTTCCGCTTCCCTCGCAGCCCATCGAGAAGGCGTCCTATCCGGATATCCTCCTCAAAGGCCCCGATCGCGACCGGCAGATCGACGCGGTGTGCAGGTTGATCGAGGAAACGGCCAAGGCCGGCATCCCCTCGGTGAAATACAATCTCAACCTGATCGGCATTCCGCGGACCCAGATGGAACCGGGGCGAGGCGGCTCACTGAACGAAGCCTTTCGGTGGGACAAGGCCGACCAGCAGGCCGAACCGGGCCTGGCAGGTGTGTTGTCCGAGGACGAGAACTGGGAGCGGATCGACTATTTCTTGGAACGGGTGGTGCCTGTCGCGGAGAGCAACAAGGTGCGGCTTGCCTGCCATCCGCATGACCCTTACACCCCGCCCGGCTACAAGGGCGTTACTCGCGTGCTCGGCACCGTTGAGGGTTTAAAAAAGTTCGTGCTGATGCGCGAGAGCCCCTATCACGGTCTCAATTTTTGCCAGGGCTCGATCGGGGAGATGCTGGACAATCCCGGGCAGGAAATCGACGATATTATTCGTTGGTTCGGGACACGCGGCAAGATCTTCAATGTCCACTTCCGTAACATCGCGGGCGGAAAGCTCTCTTTCATGGAGACCTTTCCGGACGAGGGCGACATGGACATGGTGCGTTCCCTCAAGGTTTATAAAGAAGTCGGCTATCGCTACATGATCATGCCGGATCACGTTCCCACGATAAGCGGCCGCGATCCCACGGGCGTGGCCTTTGCTTTTTGCTACGGTTATATCGCTGCCCTGCTCGAAGCGATGAAATAGCAACTTCGACGGCCACGCATGTGCCACATCGTTGATCGAAACTGCCGAGCTCAGCGGCTCTTCGGGCTCAGCCCGTCTTGCAACGGAGCTCGGACTCCATGCCGGCAATCCAGTCGGCTCCGTATGGTGGCGGAGGGAATTGAGACGAATGCACAACTTGGGCAGCAGGCTGGAATAACCGGCAGTCATTGCCAGGTTTAGGTCTGCGAAAGATATGGCTTGAGCAGACGATGGCCGGCCAAGCTGTTATTTCCAGCTTGTATAATCGCTTGCGACGCAGCCAAACGGCGCTCGATCGTGGCCGAACCGTTTCTTTAGTTGGCCGCAGCCCCATTCGTTCAGCGGCGCCGGCATCAGGTTGTTGATATCCATCCCCGGGCTTTGAAACTGCGTGCTCGAACTCGTTACATACCAAAGCCAGAAACCGAACACGCCGACCACGATCACGAGCAGGGTGCCGAAAAACATCTGCAGCCGCTTGCCGATCGAAATCGTCCTTTTAGCCTCATCGAGCAATACCGGTCCGTTATGGCCGCCGTTAAACTGCACGAATGGGGCAAGCGCAGCGTCACGCTCCTCCCCGGTCAGCCCGATACGCTGCAGACGATCATCCAGAAGTACCGGCAAGGCGGTCTTACCGTGCCTGACGGCCAGTCCAACGGCCTTTCCATTCGCTTCCCCCACGATCAGCGGCTCTTCGCCGTCCCTCATCCGCGTATAGACCGAGCGCCCCGTCTTATCGCCGGCGAGCTTGTCGTTGTAGGTGATATTGAGGAGGTTTCGCTTCCGGTCGAAAGCGGTGATTTCCACCGGCACAGGCTTTAGGAGCGCTGGCCGCCGCAGCTGACGTTTGACACGCCAGATCCGCAGAGCCAGGAACAGCATTCCGAGGCTCATGCCGCCGAGCAGAGCAGTGAACAAGCCAAGGGTGATGATCCGATTCCAGAGCTTGTCCAGGCCAAGGCTCATGGTCGCCAGTTCCGGGTGATCCGTGGAGATCACAAGATCCGTCTCGTAGTCTCCCACATGAAAGTCTACGAACATGATCTTCACCTCGGAGCTGTAATTTCGTCCATTATAGCTGTAGACGAGCTGCGCCTCGCAATCGGTGAAGATGGCTTTGCGGGTCGTGCAATGCCCGTTTTGAACATCCCCGTCTTCCATCACCAAGGGATTCCGGCTGATCTGGAAATCGCGCAGGAGCCCCGGCGCTTGCCAGAGGACGAGGAAAACAGCCAATGCAAGAATGATGGGGGTCGACCAGAAGTAAGCTCCAGGTGTCGAGATAACGTCGCGGGCGATTGAGAGCGGGCGATTCGGCAAAATGAGCGCGGGCATAACGGCGGCTTTCAGCTATGTCGGTCGACGGTTGATCGGACTTATCTCTAGCTTTGCATTGGCGAGGCAATCTGCTTGTCATAATGCCTCTTCAAAAAAATCCCGCCTTGGTTAGGACAAATCATCGATTCGCGGAATAGATGTTTTCCCGCTTGTTCGCCTATAGGTAGCCGCCGCCCGTCAGCACCGCGAAGGCCGACAACACCATTGTGGATGAAGGTAGGCCGATCTTGCGAAGCTGGTGATCGTTGGAACTGCTGCTTGCCGAGGGTTGCTTTCGCACTGACCGGGCAGGGCGGCTGAAGGCACTCGAACCGGAATTCGGTTCGACGACCTCGTTATCGCGTCGGTCACGAATGTGCGGCTAGGCGGCGGCGATGTCTCCCGCGCCGATGCGGGCGATGCTTTGCAGGTCTTCGATCGCGCCGGGGCCGGCCGCAAGAACCGGAGCGCCCTTGGTCAGCCGTTCACCCTCGGCCGGAAACGGCAGGTGCCAGCCGCCCGCTTCCTTGACGATGCAGTAGCCGCCGAGGCAGTCCCAGGCGTGCATGTAGGGCTCGTAATAACCGACGAGACGACCGGCGGCGACATAGGCGAGCATCAGCGCGCCGGAGCCGAGCCGCACAAAGTTGCCGCCGGCTCCAAGCAGATCGGAGACGATCTTGGCAACCGAAGCGGGGGTGACGTGATGGTTGGCGCCGATCCCTGTCAGCGCGTTGCGGATGGTCTTTTTCGGATCGAGCGACAGCGGCTTACCATTGAGCGTGGCGCCCTGTCCGGTAGAGGCAGAATAGAGTTCGTCGTGACAGGGTACGTAGATCACGCCCACCACCGGCACCTTGTTGTGCACCACGGCGATCGAGACGCACCAGTTCGGCATGCCGCTGACGAAGGGGCTTGTGCCGTCGATCGGATCGACCACCCAGGTATAACCGGAGCTTCCCCCGACCAGACCATATTCCTCCCCCAGAAATCCGTCTTCGGCGAAGCCTTGGGAAACGCAATCGCGAATGAGGTTTTCGACTTCCCGGTCGGCGATCGAGACGACATCCTGGGGGTCACCCTTGGTTTCGATGACCAGGGTCTCGCGCTTGCTGAAATAGTCGAAGGCGACCTTGCCGGCCGCCAATGCGATCTCTTCGGCCAACGCATGTCGGTCCCTGATTTCCCGTTCATGTATATTCATGACAATATCCTTGTCGTCATTCCGCGATGATGGCGATCCCCCGGCTCTTCAAGCCGATGGCGACCTGAGTGCCGGGGGCAAGAGGACGGTCGACCGACGGGTCGACGATGAACAACGTCCCGCCGCTCGTTTCCGCCTCGTATTCGATATGATCACCGAGATAGGCCGCATGGCTGATCCGCCCGGAAAAGGCAGCGCTCTCGGCCGGCTCCACGGTGATCGCGCTCGGTCGCACGGCGAGCTTGCCGCGACCTGTCTTGGCGCCGCGCGCCGGCACGACATGCCGCAAGCCCTCGATGCTGACCGTCGCGTGCGCGCCCGAAATGTCGATGATCTCGCAGGGCACGACATTCGCCTCGCCAATGAAGTCGGCGATGAAGGTTGAAGCCGGCGCTTCATAAAGTTCGCGCGGGCTGCCGGCCTGGGCGATTTCTCCGTCTTTCATGACGATGATCTTGTCGGAGACGGCCAGCGCCTCGTCCTGATCGTGGGTCACGTAAACGGCGGTGAACTGCAGCCGCTGCTGCAGCTCGCGGATTTCCGTGCGGACGCGCCGGCGAAGGCGAGCGTCGAGATTGGACAGCGGCTCGTCGAGCAATAGCACCTGCGGTTCGAGCACCAGCGCGCGGGCAACGGCGACGCGCTGTTGCTGGCCGCCGGAGAGCTCGGCCGGGAGGCGGCGACCCATGCCGGCAAGGCCGACGAGTTCGAGCCCGTGCTCGGCTTTCTGGCGTGCTTCCTTCTTGTTCAACCCGGAGGATTCTAGCCCGTAGGCGACGTTGTCGAGCGAGGTCATATGCGGAAAGAGGGCATAGGACTGGAAGACCATGGAGACGTCGCGCTCGTTGGCCGGCAACATGGTCACGTCCTTGCCGCCGATCAGGATGCGGCCGGAGGTCGGATGTTCGAGGCCCGCCAGCATGCGCAACGTTGTCGTCTTGCCGCAACCGGAAGGTCCGAGCAGCGTTACCAGCGTGCCGGGCTCGACGGTCAGCGACAGGTCGTGGATGGCGGTAAAAGCGCCGAAGGTCTTGCGGACATTCTGAAAGACGACCGAACCAGGGCTGGGCATCATGCGGCTTTCTCCTCGGAAAAGGCGGGGATTGTTTGGCTGGCAATGCCGGCGACGCGGTTCTCGCGCCTCAGCCGCCGCTCGCCGACGATCAGCTGGAAGCCGGCGATGACGCCGATCATCACCACGATCAGCATCGAGGAATAGGCGATCGCCACGCCATATTCGCCGTTCTCGACCAGGCCGACGATGTAGGACGTCGCCATGTTGTATTGGGCGCTGACGAGGAAGACGACCGCGCTGATCGAGGTGATGGCGCGCACGAAAGAATAAACCAGCGCCGCGGTGATCGCCGGCCGCAGGAGCGGCAGGATGACCTTGCGAATGGTGCGGAAGCTGTTGGCGCCCAGCGTCATCGAGGCCTCGTCCAGGCTCTTGTCCAACTGGCTCATGGCAGCGATGCCGCCGCGCACGCCGACCGGCATGTTGCGGAACACGAAGCAGGCGACAAGAACCAGCGCCGTGCCGGTCATTTCGAGCGGCGGCAGGTTGAACGCCATGATGTAGCTGATGCCGATAACCGTGCCGGGAATGGCAAAACTCATCATCAGCGCGAATTCGAACAATTCACGGCCGGCGAATTTCTGCCGGACGATGACGTAGGCAGTCGCAAGTCCGACGGCGGCGGTGAGTGGAGCCGAGATGAGAGCGATTTCCATCGTCGTCCAGAACGAATTCCAGGCGACGCCTGTCCAGGCGATCGATCCGTCGCGCATGGTGACGGAGAAGGCCTTGGCGTAGTGGGCGAGCGTCAGCGCGTTGTCGAGACCCCAGGTCTTCACGAAGCCGCCGAAGATGATCATGCCGTAGACGACCAGTGTGAAGATCATCCACGGAATGACGATCGCATGGACGCCGATGGAAAGGCCGCGGGGTAGCGCAATGTGGGAGCCGCTATCGCCCTTGCCGGTGACGGTCGCGAAATTCTTGCCGGAAAGCCAGACACGTTGGGCAAGGAAAGCCGACAGCGTGAAGCAGAGCAGGATCATGGCAAGCACGGCGGCGCGGGACGGATCGTTCTGCGAGCCGACGACGGCGAAAAAGATCTCGGTCGAAAGCACGCCGTGGCTGCCGCCGAGCACCAGCGGGTTGCCGAAATCGGCCATGCTTTCGATAAAGCCGATCAGGAATGCATTGGCCAGGCCCGGCTTCATCAGCGGCAGCGAGACCCGCCAGAAGGTGCGCCAGCGGTTGGCGCGCAGCGTTTGCGAGGCTTCCTCCATCGACGGGCTGACACCCTCGACGACGCCGATCAGCACCAGGAAGGAGATCGGCGTGAAGGAGAGGACCTGGGCGATCCAGATGCCGGTAAGCCCATAGAGCCAGCGGCTCGGTTCGACGCCGAGGAGCGACGAAAGCTCCTGGGTGACCACGCCGGCGCGCCCGAAGAGCAGGGTGAGTGCGAGGCCGATCACGAAGGGCGGCGTGATGATCGGCAATACGGTCAGGAGCCGCAAGCCCTTCTTGAACGGAAAGCGCGTGCGCGTCGCGACCAGCGCGAAGGCGAGCCCGAGGGTGGTCGAGCCGGCCGCTGTCAGGATCGCCAGAAACAGCGTACGCCAGGCAATCCCGCAGCGTGCCCCGCCGATCAGGCAATCGAGGCTCCAGATCGACGAGTCCGCGATATTACGGCTGAAGCCGTCGAAGTTCGCCGAACCGTCGAAATCCTGGAAGGCGCCGATGAACATGCTGCCGATCGGGTAGAAGACGAAGACGGCGACGAGGAAGACAAGCATCGAAATGGTCGAAACGACGAATGCATCGCCACGCATGGCGCCGCGTTCCGCAAGGCCGAAGGAGAATATCAGCACGAAGGAAATCGAAGCAAGAACCGCACCGGCGCCCATTGAGGACTGGCCACCCACAATCTGGCCGAACAACGTCTCGCTGATGGTCCAGGTCCATCCGGTGGCGCCGATCGCAAGCCCCTGCAAGGCAAGGAACAGCACGCCGAATCCGCCGGCCCAGGCGAGAATTGCGCCGCGCCTCATGGGATCGGCAACGAAACGCGCGACGAGCGCCACGGCGAGGGCGAAAAGCACGGCCAGCAGCCACCAGCGGCCGTACATGGTCATCTGCAGAATGCCCGGCGCGACCGCATCCGTGCGGGGAAAGTCAGGCAGCCACGAGAAGGAAAAGAACCCCTTCTCGATCCGGTACCACGGCAGGACAATCGTGGCCGCAATGCCGAGGGCCAGCACGATGTCCAGTCTGCGGTTGCGATTGTCCATGGCCGGCCGTGACCTTGCTTAACAGGAGAACAGGTCCGCCGCACCGGGGCGAGCCCCGGTGCAGCGGAACGATTGACGTCAGTTGGCGTTCGCGCCGATTTCCTTGTCCCAGCGCTCCAGGAGCTTCTTGCGGGTGTTCGGATCGCCGTATTTGGTGAAGTCATAGTCGATCAGCTTGATGTCGGAGAACTTCGGCGATTCCTTCGGGACTTCTGCCTTGGAATTCGACGGCAGCTGGAACGACTTGGCTTCCTTCATATGCGACTGCACATCGGCCTTCAGTGCCCAGTCGTACCATTTCTTGGCGTTTTCCATGTTGCGGGCGCCCTTGACGATCGACATGGAGCCGATTTCGTAGCCGGTGCCTTCGCATGGCGCGACCGACTTTACGGGGAAGCCTTCCACGGCCACAGCCACGGCATCGTGCATGAAAACGATACCGATCGCGGTTTCGCCGCGGCCCGCGGCCTTGACCGGAGCCGAGCCGGACTTGGTGTATTGCGAGATGTTGGCGTTAAGCTTCTTCAGGTAGTCATAGGCCTTGTCCTCGCCCATGATCTGTACGAGCGTCGCCAGCGCGGTATAGGCGGTGCCGGACGAATTCGGATTTGCCATCTGGATCTCACCCTTGAAGGAAGGATCCAGCAGGTCGGCCCAGCACTTCGGCTCTTTGTAGTTCTTCTGCTTGAAGCGGTCGGTATTGTAGCCCCAGCCGAGCGCGCCGGCGTAAACGCCGACCGTGCGGAAGCCCGAGGCCTCCGCCTGCTTTTTCGCCCAGTCGTTGAGCTCTCCGAGCAGCGGCGATTTGTACTCCTGGGTCAGTCCCTCGGCGGCGGCCTGCAGATGCGGGTCGCCGGTGCCGGCCCACCAGATGTCGGTTTTCGGGTTGCGGGCTTCGGCGCGTATCTTGGCATAGGTTTCGCCGGACGACAGGCGAACCATATTCACCTGGATGCCGGTTTCTTTCTGGAACATCTGCTGCATCATTTCGCAGATGACGACATCCGCGGAACAGATGAGATTGAGTTCTTCAGCCGCACGGGATGCCGTGGCATTCGTCATAAGGCCAGCCGCGAGCGCAGTCGCAGCCATAAGAGCAAGGCGCATGATTTATCCTCCCAGATTTGGTGACGCCTCCACATCACCCGCTTTGCAAGCGTGTGCAATGGTTCCACGTACTTGCATCGCTTGTCAATAACCTATCGCTGAAGAATTCCAGCAGCATTGGTTGCCCCCATCATATATTTGTTGCACTCGTTTGCAAAAATAGGCATGAGATGGGCAAGGGAGGGGTGGCGATGAGCCGCAAGATTTTCGTCAGCGCCAAGGAGGTCGCCGATCGGGCAGGGGTGTCCCGGTCCGCTGTGTCGCGCACCTTTACGCCCGGCGCCAGCGTGTCGGACGAGACGCGCCGCCGCGTTACGGAGGCCGCCGAAGAACTTGGTTATCACGTCAACCACCTCGCGCGCGGGCTGATGCGCAATGAAAGCGGTATCGTCTGCCTGATCGTGTCGGAAATGGACACGCCCTATCGCGCCAGGCTCGTCCGCGCGCTGACCCAGCAGCTTCAGGCCACGTCGAAGATCGCCATGCTGATCAATACCGACCGTTCGGACGATAGCGTCGATCAGGCATTGCGGCAGGCGATTAGTTATCGCGCCGATGCCTCAATCATTCTCTCCGGGATGCCCGACAAATCGATCACCGACCTCTGCCTGAAGAGCGGCCAGCGCCTCGTGCTCATCAACCGTGACGAGGATCGGGAGGGCGCGCTGATGATCAACCTCAATGACCGGCAGGCGGCGCGACGCGCCTTCATCGCGCTGTTGCGCGCCGGTTGTCGCAGTTTCGCCTTTGCCAATTCAGAGGCGATGACACCAAGCCTGATGGCGCGCGAGGAGGGGTTCTGCGCCGCCGGCCGCGAACATGGGTTCGAGGTTACGGTGGAGCGTTTCGGCCCGACGACCTACCAGAGCGGCGCTGTGCTGGCGCAGCGGCTTCTCACCCGCGAAAAGCGGCCGGATGCGATCTTCTGCGTCAACGACCTGCTGGCCTGTGGGCTGATGGATGCGGCCCGCCACCAGTTCAACCTCGTCATCCCCTCGGATGTCTGCGTCATCGGCTTCGACGACATCGAGCAGTCGTCCTGGTCTTCCTACAACCTCACCACATTTGCCCAGCCGATCGATCGAATAGCGACCGAAGCCGTAGCCTGGCTTGACCGCCTGCCCGCGGAACTTGGCAACTCTCAGAAGATGCACGCCGAACTGGTTTGGCGCGGATCGGTTCGGGGCGGCTGATTGCGATGCCGCGTTTAAGAGCAGAGCGAAAGATCGAAGCAATCAGACTGCAAGTTGGTTCGAGAGGCGATCCAGATCCTCCGAAATTGCTTTTGCCGCGGATTTCAGGATGGGGGCATACCGCTCGCAAGCTTCCTGCTCCGACTTGAATGCCGATTTGAAGTAGGTCAAACCGATGCTCGCCAGCACCCGATCGCCTTGACCGATGATGGGTACGGCAATCGTGTTGGAGTTTTTCGGCTCCACCAGCGATGACCTGACGGCATATCCATTTTCGTGCACCCTTCCCACGAGCCTCTTCAGCTCGTCGGGATGATGGCTAAGGGCGTTCTCCGGATCGTCCGAGCGCTTCAGGACACCGATGATCAGTTCGAATTCTTCCTTGTCCAGAAAAGCCAGATAGGCAAGGCCGAGGCCGCGGGTGAGAAGGTTCAACCGCTTGTTGACCGTGCTGTGGAACGGCGAAATGAAACTGTCCGGCACGGTGCTGAAACGTACCACCATCCTGTCATAGTCCGGCAACGCAATCGCCACCGGCCACTTGTGCTGCCGGGTCATTGCGATCGCCCATGCGCGCCCGGCTTCCACGACCAGAGGATCCTTGTGAAAACCGGAACTTAAGGAGGTTACTAGCGCGCTGACGTGATAGCCGCCCTGCCGGGGATCGTTCTCGACATATCCCGCATCTTCGAGAGTGCGCAGGATGCGCACGAGAGTGGGCTTGGGAAGTTTCGTCCGGGCGTGCAGTTGCGCGATCGTGTTGATGGGCTGCAGGTTGAGTTCCTGCAGAACGGTCATCGCGCGTTCGACAGCTCGAATGCCCATGGATCCTCCTCCCGTAGCATCTTGGCGACCGTTTCGTAACGCGGAACGACAGCCAAGACAAGTTGTCGTTTCCCGGGGTCACGCTTTACCAGAGCCTAGTTGATTACAGGGGAAGACCATGGCTTCGGCAGATGATGCAAACCGCAATAGGGAACAAGTCCGGCAGCTTATCGCTGGCATAGACGACGGCGTGGCCAATGGTCTGTTGAAGGGCGCCATCGACCTTCACGTCCATTCCGGCCCGTCGACCATGCCGCGGAAGCTCGACCACATGGAGGCGGCCGACGAGGCGGCGGCGGCCGGGATGCGCGCCGTGTTGTTTAAGGATCACCACTATTCGGTGGCGCCCGTCATTCCGATGATGGAGCGTTTGTTCGGAGACCGCGGGCTGTCGATGTTCAGCGGCCTGGTTCTCAACAATTCGACAGGAGGGCTGAACCCGTTCGTCGTCGACGCTCAGTTGAAGATGGGTGCCAAGCTGATCTGGATGCCGACGGCGCAGGCGGGCAACCATATCCGCAGCGCGCATCGCAAGACGCGGCTGGCAACCAATGTCGAGCTCCGGCCCTCTCCGGCGCTCACCGTTGTCGACCCCTATGGAAAGATCCTCGACGAGGTGAAGCAGATTCTCGACCTCATCGCCGAATTCGATGTGATCCTCTCGTCGGGCCATCTGCATGTATGGGAAATCTGGAAACTCTTCGACGAGGCGCGGTCACGTGGTGTCAAGCGGTTGCTCGTCAACCATCCCATGTACGGCCTGCATTTTACGTATGAAGACGTCCGCGACCTGGCCAGGCTAGGCGCATTGATCGAGCAGTCCGCTGGGCTTTATGTGGATTCCCGCTTCAACACCTACACGCCCGAGGAGTTCAGGGAGCATATTCTTGCGGCCGGCGTCGAACATTCCTCGATCGGGTCCGACCTCGGACAGGTGGACAATCCGACGCCGGTGGAAGGCATGCGTCAGGCCATCAAGCTTTGCCTGGCGCTCGGTTTCAGCGAGGCGGAGGTGCGGATCATGGTCGCAGACAATCCCGCCCGCCTGCTTGGATTGACCGGCTGAACGTGGGTGCCGCGGTCGAAACCATGCAGGCTGTCCTGATCGAGAAGACCGGCGGGCCGGAAGTTCTTCAGATCGCCGAACAGCCGCGTCCGCGGCCAAGGTCGGGAGAGGTTTTGATACGGGTCTTCGCCGCCGGGGTTAATCGTCCCGACGTGCAGCAACGGCGGGGGCTTTATCCAGCCCCGCCGGACGCCTCCCCGATCATCGGCCTCGACGTCTCCGGCATGGTCGAAGACGTGGGCGACGGCGTTGACGCGCTCCAGATTGGAGACGCGGTCTGCGCACTGGTCAACGGCGGAGGCTATGCGCAATACTGCGTTGCTCCGGCGGTTCAGTGCATGCCGATTCCGCGTGGCTTCAGCTACGTCGAAGCGGCATCGCTGCCGGAGGCCTTTTTTACCGCCTGGAACAACTTGATATGGCTTGCCCGGCTCGGGAACGGGGAGACGCTGCTGGTCCACGGCGGGACGAGCGGAGTGGGAATGGCTGGCATCCAGATTGCTCGACACCTGCGCAATGCCACGCTTTTCGCTACGGCCGGCAGCGACGAGAAACGAGCCGTCTGCGGCGCTCTCGGTGCGCGGGCGACATTGGATTACCGTGGCCGGTGGGACGAGGAAATCCGTGCGTTGACAGGCGGCGACGGGGTCGATGTGATCCTCGATGGTCAGGCCGGACCTGACACGCAACGCCAGTTGGACCTGCTGAAAAACGACGGACGTCTGGTTTTCATCGCGAGCCATCAGGGGCCGACCGCGGAGGTGGACATTCGTGCGCTTGTGCGTCGTAGGCTGACGATCACCGGTTCGACGCTGCGGCCAAGACCTGCTTCCTACAAGGGGCAAATCGCCAGGGAGTTGGTCGATCAGGTCTGGCCGTTGCTCGAGAGCGGGCTTATCGTGACCCGTATCCACGAGATCGTCCCGTTCTCGCAGGTTCAGGCCGCCCATACCATCCTCGACGAAAACCGGCAGATCGGCAAGGTTGTGCTGGCGGTCGATCCGGCGCTTGCCGAGACCGTTCCTGTGCCCCGCCCCGGATCATGATACTCCCGAGATCGGTCGGGCGGCAGTGGATGCCGCCGCCCGACCAATCTTCAGCTTTCGGGCAGCGGATAGTCTTCTTCGTTCAGAACCCAGCCCGGTTTTGCCGAGAAATCCGCCCGCGGCGGTGCAAAGATATCCACCAGCTGATTGACGCCGGCAGATTCCGCCGTCGTCGTATGGATGGCGGGTGGCGGAATGACGCAGATCGAAGGCGACTCGCAGTAGAGATGTTCGTCTTCACGCCAGATATTCATGTTGGTCGCCCACGGCCAACGTAGATGATGGGTAAAGCTGCCGCTGAGCGCCAGCGAGCATTGTTCGAAATCATCGTGATGATGGGGCGAGACCTTGTCGCGCTCGCGGGGGCCGATCCGCGGGGTGAGATAGTTAATCATGAAGGTCGTGCAGCGATAGATCCGCCCGAATCGGGAGGGATCTTCGGGCACGTCCAGGGTATACCACTTCAACTTGAGGCCGCCGGGCGGTTCGGGCCAGGCTTCGAACGGCGGCACGTTGGGGTGCGGCCCGTTAAAGGCATCGGCGTTGGATGCCGCCTTTGCCAGGTCCTCCGATTTCGGAGTGAACAACCGGACGATCGTGCCGGAGGTCAGCAGTCGGATCGAGCTTGCCCCAGGCGGCACAAAGGCCACGGAATAACCCGGAACGATCGTGCTTCCTCGCGCCGTCGTAATCTCGACCGAGGTCTCCCTGTCCGGGATGATCAGCGCATATTCGTCAGGCTGGGTTTCTCTTGAAAAGGTGCCGCCTTCCTTGCCGTTGCTATAGACGACGACGAAGTTCTGCCCGCGACTGATCCAGGTGTCGCCGTTGGCATCGCTGACCTGTGGGTCTTGCTGATAGAAAAGGCCGGTCTGAGAGCCGAAATAGCTGGTATGCGCCACGGCATCCTTCTGCGCGGCACTGCCCCGCAGGCTCGACCGCGGGTCGCTTTGGACGTACATCTTTATCTCCCTTGCTTTGGATGTGTTTCAGCTCGCCATTGGAAGCTGTTTTTTCAGCTTCAGGATTTCGCGCGTCTCACCCACCGTGGCGATCGTGCCTCCGAGTTCCTTCACGATTCGCACGGCCTTTTGGACAAGGACCGTGTTGCTCTCGGCCAGCACGCCTTTTTCGAGATAGATGTTGTCCTCCAGGCCGACGCGGACATGTCCACCCGCCAGCCAAGCCTGCGCCAGCATCGGGAACTCGAAGCGCCCTACGCCGAAAGCGGCCCAATGCGATCCCGTCGGGAGAAGCGATTTCATATAAAGAAGGGTTTCCGGTGTGGCGATGGCGCCGTAACGAACGCCGAGCACGATCTGGAAAAGCGCCGGGCCATCGAGCCGCCCCTCCTGCAGGAAATGATTGGCAAGCTGTATGTCTCCCGTATCGAACACTTCAAGTTCGGGGAGGACGCCGGCATTTTGAATGATATCGGCCATGATCGCCAGATTGCGCGGCGTGTTGATGACCACCGATGTCCCTGAATACATCGTGTTGAAGTCGAGGCTGCAGATCTCCGGTCGCAACGCGGCGATATGTTCGACGCGAAGTTCCGGCGGCAGCAGGGTCGTCCCCGGCGCGGCAGTCTTCGGGTCGTCTTCGCTCGGGATGAAGCGACCGCCAGGACCGGTGGTGAGGTTGATGATGACGTCATCGTCGGCCGCCCGAAGGCGCTCGACGACCTCCCGGTAATGGGCGAGTTCCATGCTCGGTCTGCCGTCGGGATGCCTGACATGGATATGGACGATGGCCGCGCCGGCGCGGGTCGCCTCCAGGCAGGCATTGGCGATTTGTTCCGGCGTGATCGGCAGGTGGGGCGTCTGCGAAGGGCTCGTTATATTGCCGGTAACGGCACAGGTGATGATTGTGGGATCGGCCAAGCGTCGCCTTCCTTGCTGAGTGCGGTCGTCTATCGACCATGAGGGTTCGCGTATTCGCTCGCACCGGAAGCCGCCGATCACAATTCTTATCGCCGGCCGTTTCGCGCCTAGAAACGTACAGGCGGCCGCAGCCGGCGTTCCGCAGCGAGAAACGGTACGGCTATTGGCTTCGTAGTTGCGTCCGCAGCGTATAGGCAGCAGCTATCGAAAGGCAGGCTCAATGACCAACCAACGTCCTCACTTCAGTTCCTTCCGCGATCGTTTGCTGGCGCGAGATCGGATGATCGGCACGTTCCTCAAGCTTCCGACCACCCAGGTGGTCGAGATCCTGGGGGCGGTTGGCTACGACTTCGTGGTCATCGATCAGGAGCATGCGCCGCTTGATCGCACCATTACGGATATGATGATCTTTGCGGCGAGGGCATCGAATATCGCGCCGATCGTGCGCGTCGGCGACTTCAGCGACGCGAATATCCTCTCCGCACTGGATTGCGGTGCCTCCGGCATCATGGTCCCGCATGTGACGACGGTTAAGAAGGCTCAGGCGATTGCCAGAGCCTGCCGGTATAGAGGCGGCAGCCGCGGGTTTGCGGGGCTCACGCGCGCCAGCGGTTGGGGCGTGGTTGGCGGTGTGCAGCATATGGCGATGCAGGATCGACAGGTGACATGCATTGCGATGATCGAGGATGCCGAAGCAGTCGAACATGCAGGCGATATTGCCAGGGTCGACGGCATTGACGCATTGTTCGTGGGACGAGGCGATCTTACCGCATCATTCGGCGACGATCCCGATGCCGGCGCCAAGGTGGCCGAAATCACCACCACGGTGGCCGCGGCCGCTCGGGAGGCCGGCGTTCCCCTGATGCTGTTGCCGAATGGTAAGGCAGATCTGACCTTTGCCAAGCAGCTCGGCGCCAGCGCGATGCTGGTTTCGAGCGACCATGGCTTCATCCGATCGGCGGCCACCGCGGCGCTGAAGGACTATTGCGACTAATTGGCTGCCGCCGGCGAAACCCCGGCAAAACCGTTGGGGATTGCGATCCCGGCACTGGCCGCTTGTAGATGGGGCTTTTCGTGGGAGCGTCGACCGGGCAGATTGGCGACGTCCCTGCTTGATCGGGTTCGAGCAGCGGGGATGGCTGGGGGACCCGCATTTTCATCAAGCTTTCGATAATGGGCAGGAACCGCAGAGGTCTTGCCGGGAGGGGAAATGACTGCCATCGAAATCCCGGAACTGAAAATTCCGAAAGTCGCGCTTGTTACCGGTGGAAACAGCGGGATCGGGCGGGCGACAGCGGCACGTCTCGCCAGCATGGGCAGCACCGTCATCGTCGGCTACAACAGCCGACGCGAGATGGCGGAGAAGGTCGTGAACGGCCTCCAGGGCAGCGGTCATGCTGCAATTCGTATCGCGATCGACGATCCGGCCTCGGTCACCGAGGCAGCCTCCGCCGTCGGCGAGAAATTCGGCAGCCTCGATGCCCTGATCAATTGCGGAGGTGCCACCACACCCGTTGCGGCAAACGATTTCGACGCGTTGACGGATGATATCTTCGATCGAGCGTTGACGATAAATCTGAGAGGACCATTTGCCATGATCCGGGCATTTCGGCCTTTGTTGGAACAGGTCGACAGCGCGACGATCGTCAACATCTCTTCGATCGCAGCGCGGACGGGGGTGGGGAGCAGCCTTGCGTATCTGGCCGCCAAGGGGGGGCTCGATGCGCTCACCATTGCGCTTGCCAAGGTTCTGGCGCCCAAGATTCGCGTCTTTTCCGTTTCACCTGCCGGCGTGGACACGGATTTCGTTCCCAATCGGTCCCGAGACCAGCTGCAGAAGGTTGCGGAAAGGCTGCCTCTTGCGAGGATCACTGCCCCGGATGATGTTGCGCGAGCAGTTATCGCCTGTATCGTCCATCTCACCAGTTCGACCGGCATCGTCGTTCCTGTCGACGAGGGGCGCCATCTATAACGCAAGCATGCAAATTGCCCGAAACGTCGCGCGCTATTCTGCGACACGCCGCTTCGGCCGTCTTCGTCTGGTGAAACATCGTCATTGCCGCGTTGCCAGCCTTCACCAGCTTTGTATTGATCAACCATGTGAGCACGTTTCGTAGTGCGTTGATGATCATGGTCCATTCTCAAGAGATGGACCATGCATCGGGTATCTTACGATAGCGTGCCACTTCTTCTGGGGTGAGGAGCTCGGATGAAGCTTAGCCAGGACGTTTTACTGGGACTGTTTTTTACCACCATCGGTGTCGGGTCGGCAGTGATGGCGGCAAGCTATCCGTTCGGGACATCCAGTCGGATGGGGCCGGGTTATTTTCCTGTCATCGTATCGAGCCTGCTCGTTCTCACGGGCATTCTGGTTCTGTTCCGATCGCGGCTGACCCTTGGAGCGATACCGGAAATCGGCTGGAAGCCGATCGTCGTGGTTTCCCTCGCGATCCTGATTTTTGGCCTGGTCGTCGAACCGCTCGGTCTGCCGATCGCCGTCTTCTTGCTGACGGTCGTCAGCGCAACGACGAGCGAAAAATTCCGGCTGGACTGGAGAGCCTTCGCAGGGGCGGCTGCTTTTGCCGCGTTCTGTTCGGTCCTTTTCGTGGAACTGCTCGGCCTGCCTGTTCCGATTGTCGGAAACTGGCTGCAGGGCCTTGGCCTATAGACATCGCAGGAGTTTGACATGGATATATTCAACGGACTTCTGCTTGGATTTTCGACGGCGACCACGCCGGAGAACTTCCTTTACTGTTTTTTCGGCGTGTTTCTCGGCACGGCCGTCGGTGTGCTGCCTGGCCTTGGCCCCATCGCCACCATTTCGATGCTGCTGCCTTTCACGTTCGGACTGCCGATCGACACGGCGCTGATCATGCTGGCGGGCATCTTCTACGGTTCCCAGTATGGCGGCTCGACCACGGCCATCCTGATGAACATTCCCGGCGAGGCTTCGTCCGTCGTCACGACGCTGGACGGCCATGAAATGGCCAAGCAGGGAAAGGCTGGACGGGCATTGGCGGCGGCAGCGATCGGTAGCTTCTTCGCCGGTACGGTCGGCACGCTTTTCATCGCGATATCGGCGCCGCTTCTTGCGAGTTTCGCCCTGACGTTCGGACCTGCGGAATACTTCTCGCTGATCGTGCTCGGCCTGATCACGTCAATGGTGCTGACAAGTGGTTCCCTGCTCACGGCTTTTGGCATGGCGCTGTTCGGCGTTCTTCTCGGCATGATCGGAACCGACGTCAATTCCGGCGCCGCGCGCTACACATTCGATTCCGCCAACCTCCTGGACGGACTGGACTTCGTCGTCGTCGCGACCGGCATATTCGGTCTGGGCGATGTTCTTGCAAATCTGGAGAACGAGCGGAACCGGGTCGCCAGCGTGGCGACGGTCAGCAGCCTTTTCCCGACTGCGGACGATTGGCGCCGTATGTCCGCGCCGATCCTGCGCGGCACCGGCATCGGCGTATTGCTCGGCGTGCTGCCAGGCGCTGGGGTCTTGCTCGCCTCGTTTTCAGCCTATGCGCTGGAGAAGAAGATTTCCCGGCATCCCGAGCAATTCGGCAAGGGAGCGATCGAAGGCGTTGCGGCACCCGAGGCTGCCAACAATGCCGCGGCGCAAACCTGTTTCATCCCGATGCTGACGCTCGGCCTTCCCGGAACCGCGACCATGGCGCTGATGATCGGTGCGCTGGTGGTTCAGGGCGTCCAGCCAGGGCCTGAAATCCTCACGCAACAGCCAGCCCTGTTCTGGGGCCTTGTCGTCTCCATGTGGCTCGGCAACCTGATGCTGCTGTTTCTTAATCTTCCGCTTGTCGGCATGTGGGCCAGGCTGATCTCGGTGCCTTACCATTTCCTGTTCCCGGTGATCTGCGTCTTCATCGCGATCGGCGTCTACAGCATCAACAACAGCGTCTTCGATGTCTACATGATGGCCCTGTTCGGCGTGCTCGGATATTTCTTCAAGAAAATTGGGGCAGAACCTGCGCCTCTCATTCTCGCGATGATCCTCGGCCCGATGGCCGAAGAGTATCTGCGACGGGCGCTTCTGATCTCCCATGGCGACGCGACGGTCTTTTTCACGAGCCCGCTCAGTCTCGGCACGCTGATCGTTGCCTTCCTGCTCCTCCTGTCGATTGTATCGCCGCGCTTCCGCAAGGTGCGTGAGGAGGGGCTGCAGGAGGCCGACTGATGGCAACAAATGAAGCGTCCGGCGCCTTCTGCCGGAAGCGCCTGACTCTGACCGAACCAATCGATCAACCTTCAGGGGGTTATGATGCAGCTGGACGATGACAAACGCCTTCGAGCTCTTCTCGATCGCGAAGAATTATTCGATCTCGTGCGCCGCGAGCGATTTGCCCGTGACCAACGTCGTTTCGACACCATGAGCGCATGTTTCCACAAGGACGCTTACATTCGTACAAGCTGGTATGACGCCCGCGGCGGAGAGGCCTATGTGGAGGCGACCCGCAAATGGATGGGCGCGACCGGCAACAGCAAGCACTGGGTGTTTCCGGCTTTCGCGCAGGTCAACGGCGATCGGGCAACCGTTGAAAGTCCAGCGATGATTTTCAACCGCGCACGCCCGGACGATATCGAAGTGGACGTTCACGTCTTCTGCCGCTTCTTTTCTCGGGCGGTCCGGGAAGCGGGGACGTGGAAGCTGATGAGTTTCGAGGTGCTTTTCGAGAGGGACATCATGAAACCGGTCAATCCGTCGGATTTGCTGCCTGTCGATTGGTCGCTTCTGGCGACGATGCGGCCGTCCTACAAGTTCCTCACCTATATCCAGCACAAGCGGGGTGTGACGGTCAGTCCTGACCTTTTGGGGGACGATCGGCCCGACGAGCTCAGCGCTTTCCACGCCGGCGAAGAACGCTGGCTTGCCGGCCATGAATGACTGCCGGCGCAGGAAGGCCATGCCGGCCGTTCCAAAGGGCGGAACGGCGATAGTCAGCAGTTCGCCCTGAAGAGCAGACAGGGTAGGGCTTTAGCCAAGGAACTCGATTTAACGAGTGGGAGGAGGAACAGAATGAACAGACGAGAATTCATCGTGCTGGGAGGATCAGCTGTCGCGCTGGCTTCAGGCAGAATAGCAATTGCCGCCAACTGGCCAAGCAAGTCGGTGGTGGTGATCTCGGCTTACCCTCCGGGCGGCACGAGCGACATTATCGCCCGTCTCGTGGCAGACCTGCTGACGGCGAAATTCGGCCAGCAGTTCGTGATCGAAAACCTGGCCGGCGCGGCCGGTGCACTCGCAGGCGGAAAGCTCGCCCGCTCGGCGCCGGATGGCTACACGATCCTCATCAGCGGCAGCGCACCGATCGCCGCCAACAAGGTGGTGCAGACCAATCTCGCCTATGATCCTCAGGTTGACTTCACGCCCATCACCGTGGTTGCAGAAAGCCCGGCACTGCTGACCGCAAGCGCCAAGGCGCCGGCGAAATCGCTTCAGGAACTGATTGCCTACGCGAAAGCCAATCCCGGAAAGATAAATATCGGAAACCCGGGCGCCGGAACGAAAGGCCATATCTGTGCTGCCATCATCAGCCTGCAGACCGGCATTGAGATAAACCACATCCCTTACAAGGGCTCGCCACCTCTGCTCGCCGATTTGCTCGGCGGGCATATCGATTTCGCTCTCGACGCGCCGTCCAATTACCTGCCGCATATCAAGGATGGGAAAATCCACGGCGTTGCCGTGACGTCAGCACAGCGCATCGGCGAATTGCCGGATGTAAAGACGGTCGCGGAACAGGGGCTCAAGGACTATAATCAGACCCTTTGGTTTGGCGCGGTCGGCCCAAAGGGAATGTCTCCCGAGATCGTCAGTGCCATCCATAAGGCCATCAAGGAGTGGAGCGACACGCCCGCCGCCAAAGCCAAGCTGGCATCGCTCGGTCTAACGGCTGTGGTCAATACGCCAGACGAAATGCGCGGTTCGATCGAGCGCGAGATTGAATCCCTCAAACCCTTGGTTAAGGCGGGCCTCGTGCAGCCGAGCTGATTTCGATCTGAACGCGGGCGGCCAAAGGGACTGCCGGGTGCTGAAGTTCAACGCCCGGCATTTTTCAGAGCAGGCTGGGCGGTCCCGCCAGCTGCGGTCCTCAGCGACCAGATATCTCGTTAGGCAGGCAAAGAAGAGACTGCATTGCATGAGCAAGCTTTTTACTCTGGCCGTCAACGGTCGGGAATATGACCTGGATGTTCCTCCCACTATGCCTCTACTGGACGTGCTGCGTAATCATCTGGGGCTGAAGGGCAGCCGATATGGCTGCGGGCTTGAACAATGCGGCGCGTGCATGGTGCTGATCGATGGTTCTGCAGAATATTCCTGCAGTCGTGAGGTCGGTACGCTTTCGGATCGCGACATCACCACCGTGGAAGGTTTGGGCTCGGCCAAAGCGCTGCATCCGCTTCAGCAAGCTTTTCTCGATGAGCAGGCAGGACAGTGCGGATATTGCCTGTCGGGTATTCTCATGTCGGCCAAGGCTCTTCTGGATCGCAATCCGGACCCCACGCGTGCCGAAGTCGCTGCGGTGCTTGATGCAAACCTCTGTCGCTGTGGATCGCATCCCCGCATCCTGCGCGCTGTGCTCAAGGCAGCAGCCGTGTTGCGCCATGAGGGGGCTCGATGACAGGACCTGTCCACAGTCTGAAGGACAACCCGCGTCTGGACCGCTGGCTTCGCTTCCTCAGCGACCGCACGGTACGGATCGGCACTGGCAAGGTCGAGCTCGGTCAGGGGGTTCTGACGGCGCTCGCCCAGATCGCTGCGGAAGAGCTGGATCTGGGCATCGGCCAGATCAGCATGATGTCCGGCAACAGCGTGGAGGGGCCGGGGGAAGGCTATACCGCCTCCAGCTGGTCGATCGAGCATTCAGGCGCTGCAATTCGCCTCGTCGCGGCGGAGGTCCGCGCGCTTGCCTTGATGCATGCTGCCCTGCGTCTGAACGCCTCGCCGGATGAGCTCACCATCGTCGAAGGTTCCTTCTTCAGAAACGGCCTGCCGAGCGGGATCGACTATTGGACGATCGCAGGCGAGCTCGATCTTTCTGCCGAGGCGACAGGCATGGTTTCGCCGAAGCCTGCGGATGCCTATCGTCTCGTCGGCACTTCCGTTGCGCGGCTCGATCTTCCTGCAAAGCTGACCGGATCAGGCTTCATCTACGACATGACGCTGCCCGGCATGCTGCATGCCCGCACCCTGCGCCAGCCTGGTCGCGGTGCTACGCTTACCCTGCTTGACGAGGCGGCCGTGCGGCGCAAGGCCGTCGCCGATATCAACGTCATCCGCATCGACAACTTCCTGGCGTTCGTGGGGGGCGACGAGACCGCCGTTCGCGCGGCGGCCGTCGCTGCGGCGGAATATTCCGTCTGGGCCAACGTTCGGACGCTGCATCCCGAACAGGCCACGGCCGAATGGGTGGCCGCACAGCCTTCTATTGACCGAGTGATTGGCGATCCTCCTGCTGACCCCTTATCCGATTGTATATCGGCAACCTTTTCCCGCCCCTTTCTGTCTCATGGCTCGCTAGCCCCGTCCTGCGCGGTCGCAGTTTACCGCGATGGCATGCTGACCGTCTGGTCCCACGGCCAGGGCATGCATCCGTTGCGGGAAAATATTGCAAAAACGGTCGGCCTGCCCCTCGAAAAGGTCGCATGCCATCACGTGCAAGGCGCTGGCTGTTATGGCCATAACGGCGCCGATGATGCCGCGTTGGATGCCGCTCTTGTGGCATTGGCACTACCGGGTAAACCCATCCGGCTGATGTGGCGGCGGGAAGAGGAGTTCGGCTACGAACCGCTCTCCTCGGCAATGACCGTCACCGTCCACGCGGCAGTCGACGCCGCCGGGCGACCTGCCGATTGGACGACCGAGATATGGAGCGCTACGCATGGCCAGCGTCCCGGAGTTGGGGGCGCCTATCTTCTGGCCGCCGAGGCGATGAAGGAGCCACCGCCCGAACGCAAGCCCTTCGACATTCCGCTCGAGCGGGGAGGAGGTGCGGTGCGTAACGGAATTCCGCTCTACGACATGGCCGCCAAGCGGATCAGCTACCACCTGATACACGACGTGCCGGTGCGCACCTCGTCGTTGCGCGGGCTCGGGGCGACTTTGAATGTCTTTGCCATCGAAGCCCTGATCGACGAACTTGCCGCCCGGGCCGGCGAGGATCCGGTGAGATACCGCCTGTCCAGCCTTTCCGACCCGCGGGCCCGCAGAACCCTTGAAAAGGCCGCGGCGATGGCCGGCTGGTCGTCACGTGACGCTGGCGGCGCCGGGAAGGGCTTGGGTATCGGCATCGCCCGCTATAAAAACGCGTCGGCCTATGCCGCGGTCGTTGCAGCCGTCGAGGTCGAGGAGGCGGTGCGCGTGACCGATATCTGGTGCGCCGTGGATGCGGGGCTCGTCATCAATCCCGATGGCGTCGTCAACCAGATCGAAGGCAATATCGTTCAGGCCATCAGCTGGGCCCTGATCGAAGAAGTTGGCTTCGGCCCGCAAGGGATCTCGACCGTTGATTGGCATAGCTATCCCGTCATTCGGTTTTCGGACATACCGGAAATTCGTGTCGAACTTATCGAAGCGGACCAGCATGAGGCGCTTGGAGTGGGCGAATGCGCCGGTGGGCCGACCGCTGCTGCCATTGGCAATGCCGTCGCCCATGCGTTGGGCATGCGCATCCACGACATGCCGATGACGCGGGAACGGATCATGACCGCCGCTTTGAGAGCTTAGGCATCCGGCAGACGGCTTGGAGAACAATAGGGAGGAGCGGGATATGGAGAATGTTGAGCTGCTATCGGGCGGGCTCTCGGCTCCGAAGGGTGAAACGATCCTCTTCTATAGTCCGGGAGCCTGTTCGCTTGCTCCCCATATCGCTCTCGAGGAGACCGGCCGGCCGTTTCGACCGATCGAGACATTGCTGGGGAAGCAACAGCACCTCACTCCCGACTATCTGGCGATCAATCCCCGGGGGAAAGTCCCATCCCTTGTGACGCTGGATGGCCAGGTGATCACGGAAAACACCGCGATACTGGCCTATATCGGCCTCATCAATCCCGAACTGCGCATGTTTCCGACAGATGTTGTCGAGCAGATGCAATGTATTGCGCAGATGGCGTGGTTTTCGAACACGCCGCATATATTTCAGAAAGCCAAATTCCGGCCCTATCAGTTCGCCGATGAGGAAGAGGTTCACGACGCTATCCGGACGAAGGCTGCAGCGAGATATTGGGAGAGTATGGTAGAAATCGACAGGTTGATTGCCGATCACCATTGGATCATGGGCGAACAATATACGGTCGTGGACCCCTATGCGCTCGTCTTTTACGGCTGGGGCACGAGCAACGGCTTGCCGATGGAGACGCTCGAGCATTTCACCCGGCACAAAAACCAGATGCTCGAAAGAACAGCCGTGCGAACCGTGCTGGAGCGCGAGATGAATCCTCATTTTAAAACCGCTATCTCGACCAATGCCTAACCAAAGCCGAGCGAGAGGCGGTTCAACACATCATACTGGAGCTCAGCGCAGCCATGAAATGGCGGCGCTCCTGCCGATGTCGGCGCCTGCTTGGGGAAAGGGCAGGCCGTACCGCTCGCGGACGGTTTTTTCCTCGTACCGGGTACGATAGACGCCGCGATCCTGCAGGATCGGTACCACCTTATCGACAAATTCCTCGATATCGTCCGGCGCGCGGGGTGGCTGCAGCGTATAGCCGTCGACGGTTCCGTCCGCCCAGAGATCGATGATCCCGTCGACCACCTCCTCGGGCGTGCCGAGCAGGAGGCGGTGATGCCCTTCCGAACGCCGCACGACCTCTCTGGCGGTCAGCTTCTCGTGGGTGAGCAGATCGACAAGCCCAAGTCCCATGCCTACCGCCTGCAGGCGATTTGGATCGGGAATGAAACGCTCCGCATCCAGAACCGCATCCGGATCGAAACCGTCAGGATCAATGCCGTTCTCCTTGACGAAGCGGGCGATCAGGCCGTCTTCCGAGCCGGCGCCGCTGAAGAGTTCGTGTTTGCGCAGTGCTTCCTCGCGGGTCTCGCCGAGAATGACGACGAGGCCGGGCACGATGCGAATGCCCAAGGGGTCGCGGCCAAATGAAATGGCGCGGTCCCTGACCTTCTTGCCGAAGGCTTGGCCGGCGGGACGCGAGAGGATGTTGCAGTAGATGATCTCTCCATGGCGGGCGGCAAGGTCGATGCCGCCTTCAGACGCGCCTGCCTGGGCGATGACCGGGTGGCCTTGCGGCCCGCGCGGAACGTTGAGCGGGCCCTTGACGGTAAAATAGCTGCCCTGGTGATCGATCGCATGGGCGCTGGTCGCATCCCAGAAACGGTCGTCCGGCACGTCGCCTTCGCGGGAGGGGTCCCAACTCGCCCAGAGCTTCTTGGCGACATCGAGGAATTCGGAGGCCTTGGCATAACGTTGGTTGCGCGGCGGCAGCGGCTCCGAACCAAAATTGGCGGCGACGTTCGGATTGAAGGAAGAGACGATATTGATGATCAGTCTGCCGCCCGAGATGATGTCCGTCGACTGGGTGCGGCGTGCGAGGTTATAGGGCGAATTGTAGGTCGAGGACATGGTCGCCACGAAACCGATATCCGGTACTTGGGCGGCAAGCGCGGTACAGAGAATAAGCGGATCGATCGTGTGGAAGGGGCGGCCATTCGGATCGGTCATCAGCGCCGGATGGTCGGAGAAGAACACCGCGTCGAACAGGCCCTTGTGGGCAAGCTCGGTCAGGCGCCGGTAATAGTTGGGATCGGTGATCTCGTGCCGGTTGCCCGTCCGGTATTTCCAGGCATTGCCGAGATAACCGGTCGTGTTGATGCCGACATTGAGGTTGAGCTTGCGCTGTGTGCTTGTCATCTGTGTGGAATCCTAAATGAGCCGTCAGTAGGCGGCAGTGAAGCGCCGGCGGACGAACTGGCCCCTGTCGAGTTCGTCGAGGATGGCGATGGCGAAGTCGGCCTCCGAGATGCGGCTCTCGCCGGCTTCATCGCGCAGCAGACGGTCTTCGCCGAGCCGGAACTTGCCGGAGCGTTCGCCAGCCTTGATCGAAAGCGGTGGCGAGACATAGGTCCAATCGAGATCGTGGTCACCGCGCTTGAGGCTCCTCAGGATCTCGCGGTTGCGCAGCGTATGGGCCTTGTGTTCGGCTGGGTAGAAATCGCTGTCGACCACATCGACACCCGGACTCGCCTCAAGGCTGCCAACGCCGCCGACGATAATAAGGCGGCGGACGCCTGCGTGTTTGATCCCCGCAAACAGCGCGTCATGCGCCTTGCGGATGAGTTCGGCTGCGTCATCGGCGGAGTGGCGGCGCAGGCCGGGACTGTAGGCACTGATCACCGCATCATGGCCGGCGGCAATCTTTGCGACGTCGTCGGCATTGGCGATATCCGCCTTGAGGACAGCCAAGCGCTCAGCGGGTTCGAGATCTGTCGAGCGGGTGACGGCGGTGACGCGGTGGCCGCGGAATAGCGCTTCCTTGCGGATATTGCTGCCGATGTTTCCTGAAGCGCCGAAGACGACGATGGACATGCGATTATTTCCTTGAAGCTATTGGGGAGCGGCCACGGCCGAAATCGGCCGGCCGGCACCGACATTGCGTAACATTGCCGAAAGAGAGGAGCGCACGGCCTCGTAGCCGTGCTCGCGCATGGCATTTTCATAATCGTTGACGGCAGCCGCCTGGGGTTTGCCGTGGCGGCGGGCGGCGGCGATCTGCGGCACGAGAAGGCCGGTATCGTAGAGCGCGGTATTGCCGCCCAGGGCGCGAAAATAGGTCATGGCGTGGATGGCGTCGCCAAGCAGGGTGACCGGTCCCGTCTGCCAAATGGCGCCGGGCGTCGAACTCTTCACCTTGAGGAAGGCGACGGTAGAGGGATCGGTATGCCGGACAAGCTTCAGGATGCGCTCGTCCCAATGTGGGATACGGGCGAGAAGCACCTCGAGCAATGCAGCGCCGTCCAGCTTTTCCAAGGCTTCGTCCGGTCCGAGCTCGCCGGTGTCGTAGGCCGTGTTCCACCAGGCATAGCTGGTGGTGTTGTTGAAGTGGAAGCCGGGGATACTCAAATGGCTCGGGTCCTCGGTGCCAATCAGGCCATGGCGCGCGTAAGCAGCCGGATTGACCCGGTGGCTGGTGATCATCAGCGTGCGGCCTCCGCGCGGGCGGATATGGGTGTTGAAATCGGTGAGCAGCGGCGAGATGCCATGGCGTTCGGCGTCCCTGAGCGCGATCTTTCCGGCGAGACGACGTACGCCGGTATCGATGCTGGCGAGATCAGGCAGGAGCTGGCGTCGCACCGCCGATCCCGCCCCGTCGGCACCGACCAGCAGATTGGCGCGCACTGCCGAGCCGTCGGCAAAATGAGCGATCACCGTGCCATCCGGCTGAAGAGCGTATCGTTCAAAACGTTTGCCGGTTTGAACGATATCGTCGAGGCCGGAAAGCAGGATCTGTCGCAGCGTGATACGGCTTACGGATTTCTCGATATGCGTATCTTCCGGCTCTCCGCTGCCACGCCCGGTGTCGTCCAGCCGATTAAACTGCTCGTCGAGTACAAGATTTTCCGTTGGCGCAAGGCCGAGCGTATCGAGAAAGGCGTCGTACAGATGCGGCGGCAGGTTGGCCTGAAGCGCATCGATGCCGCGTTGGCGGATACGCATGCGAAAGCCCTGCACATAGTCGGCGCGAACCGGATCGCGCTCGAAGACGGCGGTATCGATGCCGTTTTTCTTGAGGCCCTGAGCCAGGGCGAGGCCTCCAGGGCCGCCGCCGATGATGACGATGTCGACGAAGGGAATACTCATGGATTCTATCCAACCAGGGCCGCTTCGGCGGCGAGATAATCTGACACGAAGGCCTCGACGCTTCGCGGTGGTCGCCCCAGGATCGAGGCGACGAGATCCGTCGTAACGGCCGCGCGGCCGGCGGCGATGAGGGTGGCGAATTGTGCAACGGCTCGATGTTCAAAACCAGTATCGGAAGGGCCGATGCCGGGCCGCTTCTCGATCGCCGTGACCCGTCGCCCAAGCGCTGTCGCGATGAGGCTTGCGATCTGCCGCGGCGTCCTCACGTCAGGGCCGGTCAGGTTGAGCGCGTCGGCGTCGGCGATACGGTCGGCGATCCTGTCGGCGAGAAGAAGATGGACGGCGACGTCGGCTATGTCGCGGGCATCGATATATCCGACGCCGGCATCAAGGTTCGCGGCGGTGACGGGATTGCCGGCCAGGACGTGTTTGATGGTGTTGGCAAGCGACACCTGCATCCACGCATTTGGACGAAGGGAAACCGATTCAATCGAAAGGCGGCGGAGGTGTTGCTCGACGGCCGCGTGGGCGTCACCGGAAATCGAGACGCCGGGCGGATCGATCGTCCAGTCCGAACCGGAAATCTTGACGATGCGCTGCACGCCCGCGGCCTCGGCGGCGTTGGCGACGGCAATCTGGTCCGCTGCCAGCCTTTCACTGATCGGTGACAGGAGGAGAAGCCGCCCGACGCCCCGGATGGCGGCATCGAGCGAGTAGCGGTCGGCAAATTCGCCGGCGGCGATCTGGACGATGGCGCCGAACAGGTTGCGTGCCGTTTCCGGCCGGCGGGTGAGGATCCGGACCGGCCGGTTCTGCGCGACGAGCCGTTCGACGATAAGCCGGCCCAGCCTCCCGGTCGCGCCGGTAACGAGGATCCGGCTCATGCGGCTGCCCGCCGGTTTGCAGCTTCCAATGGCCTGCTGTCGATCCAGGCCGAAACATCGAAATCGGCGGGAATGAAGCCCCATTCGAGGAGGAAACTCTTGAAGTGGTCGAAAGCGGCGATCTGGTCTGCATCCAGCGAGAGCGTCAAGTGCTTGTGCACGTTGGGGCCATTTGCCGCCCAGACCGCATCTTCGCCAACGCCGATCTCATTGGCGATCAAGCGTACCGCATCTCCCGGATTGGCCTCAGCCCACGCCGCCACGCCGCGGATGGTTTCGACAAGCTCGGTCACGAGGTCGAAATGCTCGTCGAGGAAGCGCGCATCGACCGTCAGGGGCCGCGGCGTGCCATTGTTGATGCGGATCTTCGCGTCGGGATGGAAGCCGAATTCCGAGACGACGACGGCGCCGATCTGGTTGGCAAGCACGATGCCTTCCGCACCCTTGACGAAAAAGGCGTCGATGTCGCCGCGGGCAAGGGCCAGAAATTCGTCGCCATAAGGGTAACGGCGCTTCAGGCCGAGAAAGGCGGTGTTGCCCCGCTCGATCAGGTTGGCCTCGGTGCTGTCGAGATAGACGAATTTGACGTCATCGTGCGTCAGGCCATCGAGCGAAAGCGCCGAAACAATCCCTTTCAGAGCCGTGGCTCGCTGGAAATCGACGATCTTCTCGTCCGGCTTGCGCGGCACGCCGAGGCGACGGCCCTTCAAGTCGGCGCCGGTCTTTATGCCGGATGAGGGGAGCGCGATGATCGCCTGGAACTCATCGGTGCTGGTGATGCCGATGACGCGGGTCTCGCGTCCGCCGGAGCGTGCCCAGATCGGCGGAATGTTGCCTCCCTGCCGGAAAGAGTAGTCGAGCGCATGTGTGAAATGGCTCCGGCGAACGACGGGGTCCTTGCTGTCGCGGATCGAGCGGACAATGACCCCGGAGGATTCGAACTGCCGGTCGATCCAACCGAGCTGGTGGGCGATGGAGAGGGGCGTCGGCGCCGGGCAGCGCGTGTACCAGACGGAGGAGAGAAAAGACATGATGGCTCCTAACCGCGGCCGACGACGGCGAGGCGGGGTTGTGGGTGAGGGCGCACCGGCACCGGTTCGAGCACGACCGCGGGTGCAGCGGCGTGCC